>DNJW01000408.1:0-1637 GCA_003488965.1 Lachnospiraceae bacterium
GACGCCATCTGGTCGATAAACGAGCCTGTGCCTCCGGCACAGATGCCGTTCATGCGCTGTTCCACGTTGCCGTCTTCAAAATAAATGATTTTGGCATCCTCCCCGCCCAGTTCGATGGCAACATCCGTTTTGGGAGCCAGTTCCTGCAGCGTGGTAGATACCGCGATTACCTCCTGGACAAAGGGAACTTTCAAATGATTGGCTAAGGTAAGGCCGCCGGAGCCGGTAATCATAGGATGAAGTTCAATATTGCCCAGTTTGCCGTATGCTTTGTTTAAGAGACCGGCAAGAGTCTCCCTGATATTCGCATAATGACGCTCATAATCGGAGAATAATATTTGATGGGCATCATCCAAAATTGCTATTTTTACAGTGGTCGAACCGATATCGATTCCCAGAGTGTAATGTAACTTATTCATAGTATCCGCCCTTTCTTGTGTTATCCTGTGTTTGCTGCGCTTTGCAGCTTTGTTCCGGAGCATGCCAGAAAGAAGAAATAAAACCAGATTCTTCCTATTATATAATGTATGGCGATAAGCTCCGGACATACCTAGACATTATACGACACGATATTGCAAAAATCAATGAATCCATGCTAAGATTTTATAAAGAATTCATTTACAAATCTAAAAAAAATCTGACTTACAACAGAAACGGCCAGTCCTTTATTTACTTTTGAATAAGGGAATGTTAGAATATATTCACGCGTGTATTATTCCATGACAAGGAAGGACGGAGGTAGATAGGAAGATGAGCAAATTCGAAAAAAAATTCGGAAAATATGCAATTAAAAATATCTCGCTGACATTGATTATGTGTTATGCGCTGGGATATGCTATAGAACTGATAGCGCCTAATATGTTTTTTTATTTGACGCTGAATCCTTATGCGATTGTTCACGGACAGATATGGAGACTGGTAACATGGATTTTTATACCGCCGGAGTCCTCCAATTTGTTCTTTACTCTGTTAATGCTGTATTTTTATTATTCGCTGGGGACTACGCTGGAGAGGACATGGGGAACCTACCGTTATAATCTTTATCTTTTTTCGGGCATGTTCTTTACCATTGTTGGCAGCTTTCTGCTGATGGGCTATTGCTATCTGTTTCAGGCGGGTGCCATGGCGCCTTACGGCAACGCATATACTTTTTTTACTATGACTTCCTTATATTTCAGTACCTTTTATGTTAATATGTCTATTTTCCTGGCGTTCGCTGCAACTTTCCCGGAAGAGCCGGTTTATCTCATGTTTATTATACAGGTCAAGGTAAAAGTGCTTGGGATAATTTACGGAATACTGCTGTTAGCCAGCTTCATTCAGGGGAATGTCTACAGCCGGTTTGCGATGGCCGCTTCTCTGCTTAATTTCGCTGTTTTCTGGCTGAGCAGCAGAAACCATATCCATATGTCGCCGAAACAGGTAAAAAGGCAGCATGAATTTAAGCGTGATGTGAGGCGGAATACGGGAGGAACAAAGCATAAATGTGCTATTTGCGGACGGACGGAGGCAGATGACCCCGATATGGAATTCCGCTATTGTTCAAAATGCCAGGGTAACTATGAATACTGCAAGGAACATCTGTTTACCCATCAGCATGTAAAATATTAAAAACGGCTATTTGTGCCGGAGCGTCA
>DNJW01000408.1:1994-2779 GCA_003488965.1 Lachnospiraceae bacterium
CGCAAACGCTTCGGAATGGAGATTAAGATGGAGAAAGAAATAGTATTTGCCAAAACGCTGGAGAGCGTAAAAAAGCTGGCAAAGGAGCAGGGAAACTGCATTTCCCGCAGTCAGCTGGAGGAGGCGTTTTCCGGTCTGGGACTGCAGGAAGAGCAGCTTGCGCTGGTAATTGATTATTTGAAAAAATATAAAATAGGAATCGACGAGCCGTTAAATCCAGAAGATTATCTGACCGGAGACGAAGCCAGCTATCTGGATACTTATCTGGAAGAACTGAAAGGACTGGAGGAAGCTTCGGAGGGGGAGCGGGAAGCGGTTACGCTGTCCGCTATGGCAGGAGACAGGCAGGCGCAAGAACGGCTGGTGGAAATCTGTCTTCCCGAAGTGGCAGAAATTGCCAAGCTCTACAGCGGTCAGGGAGTTTATCTGGAAGACCTGATAGGGGAAGGCAATGTGGCGCTGGCCGCAGGCGTTACCATGCTGGGCGCTCTGGAACATCCGAGAGAGGCCAGAGGGATGCTGGGAAAGATGATTATGGATGCCATGGAAGAGCATATAAGCGACAGTCTGGCGGCATCCGGCACAAACCAGAAAATAGCAGATAAGGTAAATAAGGTGGCACAGCAGGCAAAGGAGCTGGCCGAGCTGCTGCAGAGGAAGGTTACGGTAGAGGAACTGGCACAGGAAACGGAGCTGGAAGAAGAGGAAATAAGAGATGCGGTCCGCATGAGCGGCAAACGGATTGAATCAATTGCGGATGAGGAATAGATTGAAAAATAAGCTTG
>DNJW01000408.1:3109-7825 GCA_003488965.1 Lachnospiraceae bacterium
GGCAGACGCAAATTTGAGATTTGCGCCGCCCCGTCGCGTAAACGCTCCAGAATGGAGAATGATATGGATGGACAGATAATATCGCAGGATAGAGATTTTAAATATATATTGCAGGATACCGGCGCTATTTATCTCGGAGCGAGATATAGCTATGCCGAGCTGCTGGAAGAGGAAATGGTGGCATTTAAACTGAAAACCATTATTTCGCGCTATATTTTGCAGGATGTGGATGCCTCTTCCACCTTGGAAAGCCATTTTTATTATATGACCCGGGAAAACGATTCTTTTAGGGTGTTCCGGGAACTGAAAGTGAAGGTAAAGGTCAGCATACCGGAAGAAAAGAAGAGCCTGACGGGGAAAGTAAGAAGATGCTACAAAGATAAGCTCTATACGCTGAAGGATTTGGCGGATTTGAATCTGGCAAGAAAAAAGCAGTCGGGGATGATTATCAGGGAAATTGTGATTTCCAAGCTGGGGCTGATGACTTTTACGGTATAAAATACAATTCCAATGAATATTTGGCAAATTATTCATCAAAATAATTACAATATGTTATAATAAAAAGCACTTGGACAGGAAATGAGCCAGAGAAAGGAAAAGAGCCAAATGGATAATAAACAGATGGAACAGAAAATTGCGGGTTTGAAAAGTTACGAAATCATAGAGGCAAGGCAGGTGCCAGATTTAAATTCTTATGGTTATCTGGTGCGTCATAAGAAAACTGGAGCTAGGTTTACCTTGCTTTCCAATGATGATAACAACAAGGTATTTTATATCGGGTTCCGTACGCCCCCTAAGGACAGTACAGGGGTGGCGCATATTATTGAGCATAGCGTTTTGTGCGGGTCGAAAAATTTTCCGGTGAAAGACCCTTTTATCGAGCTGGCAAAAGGTTCCCTGAATACGTTTCTGAATGCGATGACTTATCCGGACAAAACGGTGTATCCGGTGGCAAGCTGCAACGGAAAGGATTTTCAGAATCTGATGCATGTTTATCTGGATGCTGTTTTTTACCCGGCAATCTATAAGGAAAAAAGAATTTTTATGCAGGAAGGCTGGCACTATGACCTGGCGGATGCGGAGGATGAACTGACAATAAACGGAGTGGTTTATAACGAAATGAAAGGGGCGTTTTCTTCGCCGGACGATGTGCTGGACAGGGAAGTGCTCAATTCCCTGTTTCCGGATACTTCCTACGGGACGGAATCGGGAGGCGACCCGGATGTGATTCCGAGCCTGACATACGAAGAATTTCTGGATTTTCATAAAAAATATTATCATCCCTCCAACAGCTATATTTACCTGTACGGCGATATGGATATGGCGGAAAAGCTGGAATTTATTGACAGAGAATATCTGTCCTCCTTTGACGCTCTGGAGGTGGATTCTCAGATAAAGGTGCAGCAGGGATTTGAAGCGCCTAAAGAAATAAAAAAAGAGTATTCGATTATGCAGGAGGAATCGGAACAGGGGAATACTTATCTTTCTTATAATGCGGTAATCGGGGATAATCTGGACAGGAAGCTTTATATTGCTTTTCAGGTATTGGATTATGCCCTTTGTTCGGCTCCCGGCGCACCGTTAAAAGAGGCGCTGACTGGGCATGGAATCGGTAAGGAGATATACAGCACGTATGATAACGGAGTGATGCAGCCTTATTTTTCCGTTGTGGCAAAAGGGGCGGAGGAAGGACAAAAGGAGGAATTTGTCCGTGTCATTGAAGAAGTGCTGGAGCAACAGGCTAAGGAAGGAATTGATAAAGAGGCGCTTAAAGCCGGATTGAATTCTCTGGAATTCAAATACAGGGAGTCGGATTTCGGCAGTTATCCGAAGGGGCTGATTCTTGGGCTGCAGGCATTGGACAGCTGGCTGTATGATGAGGATAAGCCTTTGATTCACGTGGAGGCAAACGATACCTTTGAGGCATTGAAGGGAGAGCTTGAAAAAGGGTATTATGAGGATTTAATCAGAAAATATCTTTTGGACAACGGCCACAAGTCTATCCTGGTTCTTTCTCCTGTCAAGGGCCTGACGGCGAGAAAGGATGCAAAGCTGCAAAAGAAACTGCAGGAATATAAGGCATCCTTGGGCAAAGAGGAAATAGCATCTATCGTAAAGCAGACGGAAGAACTGGAGAAATATCAGGAAGAGCCGAATACAAAAGAGGAACTGGAAAAAATACCTTTGCTTGAACGGAAGGATATTAAAAAAGAGGCGGAAAAATATATCAATGAGGAGCAGTACGAGGACGGCACGCTGATTTTGAATCATGATATTTATACAAACGGAATTGCTTATCTGCGGTTTATTTTTGATATCAGCAATGTGCCCACGGAGCTGTTTCCTTATATCGGGGTGCTGAGAAATGTGCTCGGCATGGTAGATACGGAAAATTATGCTTACGGCAGCTTGTACCATGAAACGAATATCAAGACCGGCGGCATTCATCTGGTGGCAAATACTTATATTAATGCCGGGAACATGCAGGAATATAAGGTCACATTGGAAATAAAGGCCAAGGTGCTGTATGAAAATCTGGCAGAAGCGTTCCGGCTGGCGGAGGAAATTGCAGTACGCTCTAAGTTTGAGGATAAAAAGAGGCTGTACGACGTAATTACGGAGATACAGTCCAGAATGCAGGCTTCCATGATATCGGCAGGGCATTCTCTGGCGGCGGTAAGGGCGCTGTCCTATGTATCCCCGACGGCGGCCGTGGCAGAGCAGATTAGCGGAATTCCGCAATACCGCCTGCTGGAGAAGCTGACAGGACATTTTGAAGAAGAAAAAGAGGAACTGGCAAAGAAACTGGAAATGCTTGTAAAGTGCATTTTCCGTCCGGAGAATTTTATGATGGATTATACCGGGGAAAAGAAATATTGCCAGGGAATCGGGGAGCTTGTGCGGGCGTTTAAAGCGAAGCTGTTTACGGCTCCAGTGGAAAAGGAAAAGTATAAACCGGAGCTGTCGAAGAAAAACGAAGGCTATCTGACTTCCGCGCAGGTGCAGTATGTGTGCCGCGCAGGGAATTTTATCCATAAAGGGCTTCCGTATACGGGCGCATTGAAGGTATTGAAAGTGTTGATGGGATATGATTATCTGTGGAACCGTGTGCGGGTAAAAGGCGGGGCATACGGCTGTATGTGCAGCTTTGGCAAGTCGGGGGACAGCTACTTTGTATCCTATAGGGACCCTAATCTGGAAAAAACGGTGGATGTCTATGAGAAGGCCGCCGGATACATCGAAGGCTTTGAGGCGGATGAAAGGACCATGACCCAGTTTATCATCGGTGCCATCAGCGATATGGATATGCCCATGACTCCTGCCGCGAAGGGACTGTATTCCCTGACAGGATATATGACGAAGCTGCCCTTTGCCAGTGTGCAGAAGGAAAGGGATGAACTTTTGTCGGCTACGCCGGAAACCATCAGAGGCCTTGCCGGGCATATACGGGCATTTATGGAAGAAGACTGCCTTTGTGTAGTAGGCGGCGAGGAAAAACTGAAGGAAAACGGCGCGATGTTTAAAACGTTGGAACCGCTGTTTCATTAAAACATTAAGAAACACTAAGGCTGCAAAGAACGCAGCCTAAGAGTTTCTAAATGTTTCGAAGAACGCCTGAGAAGCGGCGTTCTTCCCGTGGATTGTTTGTGTCTCCGGGAGGCGGTATTAGAGGGAGGGTTATATGAAGAACAGAATGTGGGTTTTGGGACTGGCAGCGGCGGCGGTTTTGTGTTTTCCGGGCTGTGGCTCAGGCAACACGGAAGCAACTGCGGCGGCGGATACGGCCATGGCCGAGACGGCTGTCTATAATGATTCGGGGGCTGTTTATCAGCAGAATTATCAGCAGAACTATCTGCAGGAATTTGACGAAGAACCGGTGGAAGAATCGGCTCAGGCGGAAGAGGCGGGAAGTACGGATTTGGTGGCATCGAACCGCAAACTGATTAAAACTGTCTATATGGATGTGGAAACAAGCAGTTTTGACGAACTGTTTTCCAACGTAGAGGGCAGGGTGAAAGCTCTTGGAGGATACATAGAAAATATGAATGCCTATAACGGCAACGGCAGGAACGGAAATTCTTCCAAACACGCCAACCTGACCATACGCATTCCGAAAGAGGCACTGGACCAGTTTGTAACAGAAGTGTCGGAATATTCCAACGTAATCAGCCGCAGCGAGGATACCCAGGATGTGACGATGCAGTATGTGGATTTGGAAAGCCATAAAAAGGCCTTGCAGACCGAACAGGAACGTCTCCTGGCGCTGCTGGAGTCAGCGGAATCCATGGAGGATATTATTGCGATTGAACAGCGCCTGTCCGAAATAAGATATGAAATGGAAAGTATGGAATCCCAGCTGCGTACCTATGATAACCTGGTGGATTACTCTACGGTAAATCTGAATATAGAAGAAGTAGAAGAACTGACGCCCGTCCGGGAGGAAACGGCCATGCAGCAGATGACAAACGGCTTTGCATCATCGTTTCGCAGCCTGATAAAAGGAATCAGAAATTTCCTCATCTGGCTGGTAATCTGCCTGCCCTACTTTATCTTTATAGGCATCATAGCAGCACTGGTGATATGGCTTATACGTATTTTAAAGAAAAAAAGAATAAAGAAGCTGATGCAGCAGCAGGATATGCGCAAAAATATGCAGCAGGATGTACATGAAGATATACAGCAGGAATAGGCAATTGCGAAACACAGTGATTCTGC
>DNJW01000138.1:0-2049 GCA_003488965.1 Lachnospiraceae bacterium
GATTATTATAAGAATTATAAAATTTATTATGTGGTAGAGGACAATTCGGTAATAATTGTAAGGATTTTACATATGCTGGTGGACAGTAGAGCGTGGTTATATCGGACATTTGGAATGGAAGATTAAGATGCGGCGTTTATTGATAGAATTTGATAGATAGATTCAGGGGGCTGTGAAAAAAGTCCCGTAAAAAAAGAACGTTTTCAGGGCTAATGCTTGGAAGCGTTTTTTTTTATCTGGTATAATAATTCTGCTATGAATCATACCGAAAACTATTATAGTCCAAAACAGGGAAGATTACCACTCTTTATTACAGATTTTCTTGATATCTGTGATCCGGTATTGGCATTTGACAAAATCATGGAGGAGATTGAAATAAAAAAGTATCTGAAGCCTGAACCGGCGTTTAAACTTGGCAGGCCTGGATATAATCGTGTCAACATGCTCAAGACAGTCTTATTCGGGTTTATGGACATAGGGTATGCATCCCTGAGAGAATTGGAAGTCAGGTGCAAAACAAATATCCGGTACATGTATCTGATGGATTACGAAACACCAAGTTACCGTGCTTTCAGCTACTTCATTAACGAAGAAATCTAGGAATCCGTGCAGGATATTTTTAAGGATGTCATGGCTTACATAGAACGTGTGGATGAGGTTGATCTACAGCATCTGTACATTGACGGTTCAAAATTTGAGGCGAACGCCAATAAATATACCTGGGTATGGAAAAAGGCAGCCGAGAAGTCCCGATACCGTCTGTTTGCAAAAATCACAGAACTGCTGGAGGACATGAACGGGACGCTGGCCTATACGGGGCTGAAAATCGAAACAAATACCGAATATACACCGGACGGCCTTGAAGCAATTCTGTCCAGATATGTATTTTACTGCCATGTGGACGAAAAAGAATTTGTATCGGGAAGAGGGCATAGGAAAAGCCGTGAGCAGCGTTATTATGAGAAACTGAAGGAATATACCGAAAAATTGAAGGAATATGCAGTTAAGATCAAGACCTGCGGGCCGGATCGGAACAGTTATTCCAAAACCGACCCGGATGCCACATTTATGAGGATGAAAAGGGACTACATGGGGAATGACCAGTTGCTGCCGGCTTATAACATCCAGACCGGGGTGGCGGATGAGTATATCGCAGTGGCAGATGTGATACAGCACCGGTCAGATATGGACTGTTTTGTCCCATTAATGGAAAAATTTCATGAAATATACGGTTTTTATTCCAAATATCCGATTGCGGACGCCGGATATGGCTCCTTCAACAATTATCTTTTCTGTCAGGAACACGGAATGGAAAAATACATGAAATTTCTTGTGTACAAGAAGGAAACAAAGGATGAAAAATATCACAATGACCCGTTTAGGGCAGTGAACTTCAGGACGAATGAAAAGGGGCAGTTAATCTGTCCAAACGGAAAAGCATTCCATTTTGCCTATAGAAAACCGGCAAAGGGGAACCAGTATGGCCGCCAAGAGGAGTACTATACCTGCGAAGACTGCAGGGGATGCCCCTATGCGGAGAAATGCAAAAAGACGGACCGGAACAGGACAATCCGGCTCAATGAGGAACTAAGTTCCATGCATAAAGAGGCGGTTGAGAATCTGGAAAGCATACATGGAGCTTTACTGCGGATGAACCGGTCGATACAGACCGAAGGAACTTTCGGCATTCTGAAATATGGCCGCTGGTATAAGAGGACCGTGAGAAGAGGTCTGGATTCCGTCCGGTTAGAGCTTTTTTTGGTATCTATAGGACATAATCTTTATAAATTTCACAATAAGCAGATGAGGCTCACAAAAGCTGCATGATCCTGAAAAAAATGCATTTTTATGGGGGCAAGGGGGAGTTAAACCCTTTTTTCGGATTTTCTGCATAGATTTTCCTACAATGTAAGGGGAGCTGTGAAAGCAGGAGTTTTTAACTCCTTTTTTTCACGGCCCCCTTGGCGACTGCCACAAGAACCAGCAGCCTTTGGCTGATGGGTGGCGGTGAGCAAGTGGAAACTTTGTTTGCATAATGTTCTCAAAAGG
>DNJW01000138.1:2433-2577 GCA_003488965.1 Lachnospiraceae bacterium
GGAAGTGCCTGAAATACTGGCATTACAGACCATGAAGCAGACGTTATGCAAAATTACAAAAACCCTGATAAACACTGGCATCCAGCTTGGCAACACCAAAAACCGCCCCAAAATGAAGCTTTAAACATAGCGGAAGCCCCTAAA
>DNJW01000138.1:2931-3952 GCA_003488965.1 Lachnospiraceae bacterium
CCGCAGTCCTAAAGGCTTCCTTAGGGGAGGATAATCCACCCCAAGGGGAGGATAAGTATACTGGACTGGAAGCGAAAGAAACCTGATAAAATGTGCAATTTGCACAGGGCATTTGCGCGTCCTCTGAAGGTGTTGGCAACACTTGGCAACAGATTTTTTTGTCGGTGTGGAAGAGGTTAGGTTTTTGTTTTGTTGAGGATAAAAAACTGAATATGGAATAGCGTACCGGAGTGTATGAAGCAGGAAAGAATTGCAATTTCCTGGTGGTATGTAATAGGATATCCCATGTGCTGACAATGGTGCGTGGGGTATTTTTATAAAATTGTGAATATACGCGATACTATTGATATGGTTGTTTTCAGACAAATGTGGTATATTATAATAACAGAAATGTTTCCGAGGAGACTATATCTGACAGATAGGAGAAAATATATGAGGAAGCAGAAAATATATCTTGACACATCTGTAATCAGTTACTTGCATCAAGAAGATGCACCGGAAAAAATGGCGGATACTTTGAAGTTATGGGAAATTCTAAAAAGAGGCAGGTATGAGGTCTGTATTTCTAATATCGTGATGAATGAGATTTATGAATGCGGAGAGGAAAAACTTTGTATATTGTTGGAATATCTGAATCAAATAGAATATGCTATGGTTAGAGCAGATGAAGATACGATAAGGCTTGCTGGGAAGTTTATTGATTTTGGCATACTCCGGCAGAAAAGTTTTGACGACTGTCAGCATATTGCGGCGGCAATCCTTGCAGGATGCGATATTATTACCTCGTGGAATTTTAAACATATTGTAAATGTAAAGACGGCAAGGGGAGTGAAAATCATCACAACGCTGGAAGGGTATAAAGATATGCTGATCTACCCACCGTCAGCATTGATTGAGGAGGACGAAGATGATTATGAGTAAACCGGAAGTAAGTAGCAAATTTGATGTGGATGATATTAGAAAAATCCGCGAATACAATTCCCTGCGTCATATTCATATGACACCGGAGGAAATTATTGCA
>DNJW01000138.1:4204-4892 GCA_003488965.1 Lachnospiraceae bacterium
GACACCGGAGGAAATTATTGCAGAAACGCAAGCAGGAGCGGAAAAGTTAATGCAGATGCTGGAACAGCGAAAAGCTATGAAGGTTTAAAAGGTCACTGATGGATTTTTGTAAAAACCGTCATTTGTGATGGAATATTTGAGATGCGCAGGAGGGTGGAAAGATATTCAACTAAAAATGGAATCACGTATAAGGTAGGAATATCTCATTCACAGTGTTAAGTGTATGGGATATTTTTATGCAATAAAATGAAACAAAAAGAACGTAAAAAAATCGAAACAGTTCACAGAATAAGAGATTTTGTGCTGGAGGAATAAGCTATGGGTAAAGAACAGGTTTATTCGTGTGCGGAAGACATTGCCATGCGGCTGAAAGAGGGTAGAAAATATGGAGAAGCATCACTAATGGTCGGTGCCGGATTTTCTAAAAACGCAAAAAGCAGGGGAATGAAGGATATTAAGCCGCCTGATTGGGGGGGAACTTGCAGATAAGATGTATTGTGAATTATATCCAAAACTGCCTGACATGGATGAAAAGCAGAACAAGGAGTGGGAGAAGCAACGTATCATAAAGATAGTAGGAAAGAATGCCATCAAATTAGCTGAAGGGTATCTTGTAAACTTTGATAGGAACAAAATAAATCGTCTAATAGGGAACACTATTGCAGATGATTTATTTATTTCTGGAGAT
>DNJW01000239.1:0-4020 GCA_003488965.1 Lachnospiraceae bacterium
GTGAGACTTAGAACTTCTTCACGAAACGGCCTCTGCCGTGAGTGATTAGAAGTTCTTCTCACGCTATTTTTCCTCCATTGTCAGACGCCTGATATGAAGCGTTAAATAAACCATCTCCTCTTCTGGAATCTTCACTCCGTATTCACCCGCAACCAAATCGGCAATTTTCCGGCTGCATTTATATTCGCTCTCATATTTCATCTTCACTATTTCCGCAAAATCTACATCCTGCTCTTCCAGCAGCGTAGAATGAAACAAGCGGAATGCAAAAAATTTCAGATGCGTCAGAAACCTGATATAATAAAAGGAATCCTCATCAAAAATAATTCCGTACTGATAACGGACAATGCTCAGAATCTTCTGAATCAGTTCCGTCACCCGGACCGTATTCTCCATTTGGGAATTCATCCGCGCATTTACAATATGAAGAGCGATAGATGCCGCTTCATCCTCAGGCAGGCGCACCTGAATAATTGCTTCCACAATATCCAGCGCCTTTAATGCAATTTTATATTCCTTTGGATAAAATTTCTTGATTTCCAGCGAAAGAGCATTCTTAAAATCCAGCCCGTTGCTGTATCTTGCTACGGCAAAACTAATATGGTCAACCAATGTCAGGTATATATTTTCATTTAATTCTTCTCCCAGCTCTTCTTGTGCACAAGCAACAATGCGCTGGCAGATTTCCATATATTCCGGCGGCAACTGGGCCAATAGGGAATTTAATTTGCTGATTACTGTACGGGATTTTAAAATATATTCCTTTTCTACTTTTTCCATATCCACTGTATCGCCAGGTTTTTTTTGAAATCCCACGCCTTTTCCTGCCAGAATTCTCTCCTGATGCCGTTCATTCAGTGCGCATATCACATTGTTGTTGATAATTTTAATAATCTGCATATCTTCCATCCCTAAAAAGAATTTTCTATCATGGTCAGGGCTTTTGACACCCGAATCCTACAAAGCAAAAAAAGACCTAACATAGCATAACTGAATATCATACTATGTTAGGTCTTGCCTTCTTAAAAAGTAACAATCCTAATAATACGTCTCTTAAAATTAACGCTATTTTATAATACTTTTATTTCGTCTGTCAATCCGCATTTTTCACAGTTTTGGTGCATTCTTTTTGTTCATAATTCCTATTTTCCATTTCCTTTCAAAATATGGATAACTGCTTCATAATTTTCAGGCCGGTGAGGAAACGTACAATTGGTACATACCTTTATTTCTTCCTCGTTTTTCTTCATCCATTCCGGATTCCCCGGACAGTGCTTTTTACCATATAACGGACAATAGCAAAACAAGCAGTTAAAATACTCCAGCCCGTCATGGCAAGGAAAATACTCACATTCCTTGTTTTCAAAAAAACAGTATGAATTTTTCATATCTCTGAATCCGCTCTTTCTGTCCGGAAATTTTTAATCCGGCTGCTGTCCGTCGTGAGCTTTCCACTGACAGCCCAAAAGCTGCATATCCGAAAATACTGCCTTAAATGAAGAATCCTCCGGCGAACATGCATAAATTCCAAATCTGACCTTCCCTCCCCCCTTATGCATATGGCAGATACGCATCTGCCGGAAGCAGACGCCGTCTGTGGAGCATTCGATGCAATAATCATCCTCCCTCCGGCTCAGCCGGTACCACATAGACTTTACCGAAGTGTCAATCGCTGTCGTTGCCCAGTCAGAATACCCAAAATTTGTCGCTACGCTTCCCAAATGCTGATACTCCTCATTCTCATACTCCACAGAACCTTTCAGCCAGTTTTCACTGTCCAGATACATGACAACGCCGCACTGGTCAAACCGGTGTACGCTTTCTGTAAATTCCGTTCTCACAACAAAACTAAAATATTTTTCCCTTGTTTCCATCTGCCATACAGGAGCGTTATCGTTCCTGAAATGATAATATGTTCTTTGCCACAAATCCGTAAAAGGCTTGGTTACAATCTCTATTCTATCCCCAATTACTTGCCAGCTTTCCGGCTCCCTTGTCCATTGAAATTTTGTGAAATCCATTTTTATACCCCATGTCCGCTTTGGCGGACTCAAAATCAATAGTTGAAAGTGCTTTTCTTCCTCATTTCTTTCCGCTCTTTTCCTCTTCTCCACTTCACTATGTCCCTCTGGCGAAGGACTTTCCTAAAATCCTCCTATATCCGTAGCTCAACGGCAAATCTGCCATCGGCAGCCGCGCCAGAAAAACATCATTCGCCCTATTTATGCAATGCATGTTGCCGCATCTAACACAAATACCTTCGCAGCGGACTTTTTCTTCTTGTGTCAGTTCTGCAATAAATACCGTACTTTTTTTAGGCTGCATGCAAAAAGCAGCGTTGCAGCCCACCCGCCCCTCCAGTCCTCTTAACAGCTGCGGCAGCATCTCCAGCGGAAAATCATCCTCACTGCCGGGGAAATGGTATCCTGCCACATGCCATTCAGTATTCTCCCCAATATAACGGTTATAAGCGCCATATCCTTCCATCAGCAGTTCGCTTGCCAGAACTTCCAGCATATAACTCCGGGAAAGCAGCTCCCTTTGGCTGTACCCTCCCTGCAATTTATCCAGCCCTTCTCCCAGAGATATAACAACCTCTTCATACACCATGCCGGAATTCCCTGACCCATATCCGTTCTGCGCAAAAAATTCTTTCCTCTCCCAGAAAGCTTCTTCGCATATTAAGGGAAGCATTTCCTCTGCTACCTCCCGCAGTTCCGGCAGCTGTACTTTATCATAATGAAATTTTTTGCATACCTTCCCTAAAAAAACAGGCTCCAAAAATCCGTCCAGCAAATCCGAAAAAAATGCTTCCATCCAGCCTTCTCCCCTATCTCTTTGCCATTGCATTTTACTAATAATTCATTTTATCATAAACACAGTATTTTGCAACCTATCAGCCTTTCTGTCCTTTTCTAAAATTAATACCTATTATTAAATTATTCCTTATGAACTGACCGATAATATTTCCAGAAGGAAATCGCGAATGATATAAATAGTCCCAAATATATTACCAGCATAATACAAAAGAACACTGCCATACTGTGATTCGTAGGCGAATTAATCCTGCTCTGCATAACAATTTGGGGAATAATTATCAAAAAGAAAACTGCCAAAAGAGGCAGCATACGCCCTGTGAAGACCCGTTTCATCATATCCATCCGGGAAGCATCATCACAAAAAATTTCTTCCTCTGTTCCGTCCATTTTAGAAGCTGCTTTGCGAAAATAACTGTAACCCACATAATTCTGCAAGTATTCCCATCCGCAATCGCTAAACATTTGGATGTATTCCTCTTTCTTCGCAAGGCTGTCTGGATTGTAGTCCAGCTGATAAATGACATCTTCCGGTTCACATCTTTTAAAATGATATAGACAAAGACCGCTAACCGCAACAAATTCCCAACCGCTTTTATGCTGTTCCCGAAGATAATTTTCTTCTTTTTTCCATTCCGGCACAGAAAAAAATCTGATTTCAGTTTTTATGTTTTTCATATTGGTTTGCCTCCTTCATACTTTCGTATAAACGCTCAATCCTCTTCATTTCTAAATCCAGCACTTGTGTCCCAAGCTCTGTAATACAATAAATTTTACGTTTTTCCTCTTCCCTGATAAATTGAATCAGACCGTCTTTTTCCATTTTAGACAAGCTCCCGTACAATGTCCCCGGACTGATTTTTATTTCACCCCTCGTTAATTGTTCTGTTTTTTTTACAATACCATATCCATGTGTTTCTTCTTTCAGGCACAACAAAATATAAAAACCCGTTTCCGTCATCGGAACATATACTTTTCTAATATGGCTGTTCATTATATCACCTCACTCGGCATCACGATGCATCGTACATCGATATATTGATTATAGCACTGCGATATATGAGTGTCAAGATAAAAACCACTGTCTTCCAATGGTATTCTAGAAAACAGAAAGGATCCAAAATTCTTGACATAATTTCCTCAATATGACTATGATAGATGAGAAAAACATATGGAAAAGTTTTGGCAGCTTACGTACCGTTAC
>DNJW01000239.1:4363-14354 GCA_003488965.1 Lachnospiraceae bacterium
GGAGCGAAAGCGCGTCTGTGTTGGGATATACAGGTTGCATAATGACAAGTGCAGAATCACTGTGTTTCGCAATTGCCTAACAACATTTACTGGAAAGGAGCACAAAATGTCACCCAAAGAACTATTAACAGAATCAAGAAAAATGCAAGAAACCATCGTATCCTACAGAAGATATCTGCACTCCCATCCGGGAACAGGATTTGAAATTGAAGATACCTTATCCTTTGTAAAGTCAAAATTGACCGAAATGGGATATGCTCCCGCCAAATGCGGCAAAGCCGGTCTCGTTGCCTGCGTCGGCGGAAAAAGAAAGGGAAGAGTATTCCTGCTCCGTGCCGACATGGATGCGCTTCCCATCGCGGAACAGTCCGGTCTTGATTTTGCTGCTGAAAACGGCAGGATGCATGCCTGCGGACATGATATGCATACGGCCATGCTGTTGGGCGCGGCCCGGCTGCTAAAGCAGTATGAGGACAAAATCGAAGGAACCGTCAAGCTAATGTTCCAGCCAGCGGAAGAAATTTTTGAAGGTTCCCACGATATGATACAAGACGGATTACTGCAAAATCCCGCTGTTGATAAGGCACTGATGATACACGTTATGGCGGGAATGCCCCTTCCTCCTGGAAGCGTTATTGTAGCTTCGCCCGGCATCAGCGCTCCCGGAGCCGATATTTTCGAAATTAAAATACAAGGGAAAGGAGTCCACGGCTCCATGCCCAATCTCGGTATCGACCCGCTGAATGCCGCAGCTCATATTTTAATTGCTTTACAGGAAATCCAGACAAGAGAACTGGCGCTGAATGAACAAGCTGTTCTGACTATAGGCACTATGAATGCAGGAGCTGCCCCTAATGTAATACCTGACACTGTAATCATGGGAGGAAGCATCCGTACCTTCGACGAGGAGACGCGCACTTTTATCAAACAACGGCTCATCGAAATCGCAAAAGGAACCGCCCAGACATTCCGTGCCGATGCAGAAGTGACCTTCAAAAGCGGCTGTCCCACCCTTACCAATGACAAGGAACTGTCCGTCAGCATCCTGAAATATGTCAGAGAGCTGCTGGGGCCGGAAAAAGCATTTTCCATCGGAGAACTGAGTTCCATGGAAAAGGAACAAAAATCTTCCGGTTCAGCCGGTTCTGAGGATTTTGCATATATCAGCCAGGAAGTTCCTTCCATTATGCTGGCACTGGCAGCCGGCCAGCCAGAGAAAGGCTATATCTATCCCCAGCATCACCCTATGGTGACCTTTGACGAAGATGCTCTGGCTGACGGCAGCGCTGTATATGCCTATACTGCCCTGCGGTGGCTGGAAGACAATCAAAAACCCCTCTGCAAGCAATAGGGGCTTTGACCCTCGCGGCATTCGCCAATATAAAATTTTTACTTCTCTTTTACCGGAATCCAAACCTCCGCATAATATTCAGGGTCTTGGGTCCCTCCCTTAAAATCAGCAGGATTGCTGTAATACTCAATATTATACCCTTCTGCAATCTCATACTGGTTTGCCGGCAGCCACTCAGAAAAAATTCTTCTGTTTACCTCCTGCAGGGGAAGCGGCATAGGTCCCCTGCATGGAAAAACTGCCCATGTATGCTCCGGAATTTCATATTCCTCCAGTTCCCTTTTTACAGCCTCCTCTTCCTTAAAATCATCCGCAATCATATACCGGAACTCATTGCCTGCCATTTCTTCATCAAAACAGATGCCATACATTCCCGTAACCGGCTTTACTTTTGCACGGATATAAATTTCATCCCAGTATTTGGGAATGTCCGTATTGGCAGATTCATACTGAAACATTCTCGATACCCCCATCACTTTGAATGATGGCTTCTTTTCAATTCTGTACTCCATCACTGTACCTCCGTCTAAGATTAGTTTGATATGCAACGGTGCAAAAGATTTAAGCGATGCACCATTCCGCCTCGCATCAGTGGGTGTACTTCCATGAAACCGCATAAATGCCTTCGTGAAACTGTCCGGCGAATCATAGCCATATTTTACCGCAAGAGTAATTACCTTGGCATCCGATGACAGAAGCTCACTGCCTGCCAGCGATAAACGCCTCATTCTGATGTACTCTGCTACGGTATATCCGCACAGCATAGAAAAACCCTTCTGGAAATAAAACGGAGATATATTCACTTCAGCAGCTATCTTGCCGGCCGTCAGCTCTTCCGTGATATTTTCTTCGATGTAATTTATCGCAGACTCTATCGTTTTAATCCAATCCATACAGTACTCCTCCCTGATGCTGATTTCAGTATACCGTTTTCAACCGAAAGTCTCCCGATGATTTCTGCCTTTTTTTGTCTGCCGAAATCCCTTATGCGGCAACCACAAACCGAAGGGATTCTTCTGAATTGGAAGGAAACGCATAAATGGAGACATGCAAGCAGCGCCTGTCATATCAGTACCCGTTAATCTCATAAGCCGTATATACACATTCCAAATGATATCCCAGCTTCTCAGCCAACGCGACAGACCAAGGATTCTGCGCATCCCAGCTCGGATATAGCCCACGTTCCAAGCATCCCAGAATCAGCTTTGCCCCACAGGCAGTTGCCAGACCACGCCGCCGATACTCCTCTTTCGTATCTATTTCAATCTCAATACCCCCTTGATAACTGCTATAGGAAGACGCCCCGGATACCAGTTCGCCATTTTTAAGCGCCACCACGCCTAGCCCTTTTTCCCTATACTCATCATAATCGGCAAACACAGACACAAAATCCCTGCTCCAGTTCTGCCTCCTGCAATCATCAAACATCTCCTTATCAATCATACGCAACACAAAATCGCTTTTCAGAGATTCCGAAAAGGCCTTTAGCTTTACCTTATCAAACACATCCGATTCTTTCTTCATCGCATAGCGGCTGACCTTTTTTGCCTTTTTTCCATAAACAGCTTCAATGACAGCAAACCATTCCTGCGTATAAGCTGTCATAATAATGAAATCCTGTCTGCACCATTCCGGTTTATAAGACACCAGCTCAGAATTAGGAGTTCCTGCAAAAAAACAAAAATCCCCCAGTATCGCCATAACGGACTGGGGAATATCCGCTGCATCAGCATACAAATGCCCCATAACGCCTTGCACACAGGACCAAGTCATTGTCTCCTGCCAATTTCCAAATAGCTTTTTTATTTTCTCCGTTCCTTTCACTTCGTATATCATAATTTGTTTATCCCTAGTCAATCCTCCCCTGCCAGATGAACAGCCATATACTCGTGTCTTGTCGCTGGTAAATATTTTTCAATGATATCGGCTGTTTTTATCTTGAGGCTGGACGTACATACGCATGGATGACAGCCAATATACTCGCCTTCCAGTACCTCCTCATCTATCAGAAGCTGCACCGCATGGTCTTTGTCATTCATCAGACCCATGATGCTTACTGCTCCCGGCTCAATATCAAGATATGCCATCATACTTTCCGCATCCGCAAAGGACAGCCGCGCCGAATTAATCTGACCTGAAAGTTCCTTTGTCTTAAACTTCTTATCCCCTGGCATCATCAGCAGATAAAATTTTGTTTTCTGCCGGTTGCAGAGAAACAAATTCTTACAGATAAGGACTCCCAGTGCCGCATCTATCTTATTGCAAGTTTCCATGTTGTTTGCAGGCTCATGATCCGTCCGTTTGTATTCAATACCAAGTCCGTCAAGGAAATCATAGGTTCTGATTTCCCGCGGCAACCGCCCTTCCGTGTTTTCGGGTCTGCCGTTATAAAGCTCCATAGCACCTTCGCTTCCTTTCTACACAATATCCGCAAAGTCACATTTCACGGTTTTTACCAAATCCTGCAGCGATAATTCTATCTGAAATCCGACCTTTCCTGCACTTATGAAAATGTTCCCATAGTTTTTAGCCGCTTCATGAATCACTGTCGGAAACTGCTTCTTCATCCCGATAGGAGAACAGCCTCCATGCACATAGCCGGTCAAAGGCAGAAGCTCCTTCTGCTTAATCATGCTGACTGCCTTTTCTTTTACCGCCTTTGCCGCTTTCTTCAAATCCAGTTCCTTCTCCACCGGAACTACGAACACATAATATTGTCCGGATTTTCCCTCCGTGACCAACGTTTTAAACACCTTGTCCGCATCCTCATTCAAAAGAGCTGCTATCTCCTTGCCGCTCATAGCAGCGTCCGGTTCATAACTGTGGCTCGTATACGGAATCTTCTTTCCGTCCAGTACCCTCATTACATTTGTCTTGTCATGATTTTTCATTACCTACTTACTCCGTGCCGCAAACACAGAACTCCTCTCCTTTAGCATACACAGATTATATCATATGCAATTTTTCTTATGCGCTTTCAGCTTTTTCATAGCCCAGTCATAATGGCTGGCCGCAGTACTGACGCTGTATCTGGGTTTTATCAAATTCGTCATAAACACGATATGCCATTTCTTTGGGAAAGCGAAGCGTTATCTGATAATATATGCCCTCGGAACTGTCCATGGAATCCGGACAATTACGATAAGAAAAATCTTCCTTCAAAATTTCCAAATCCAAAATACGGTTTAATTTGAATAGCCGCCCCGCTTAAGGCATCAATATCCCTATAAACCGTCCGAACCGATACTTCAAACTTTTCCGCTAATTCCGAAGCTGTAGCCTGCCCCTTATCCAATAGGTGACACATAATCTTAAACAATCTGCTTTCCCGCATTAACGGTCTCTCCTTCGTAACCACTGTATAAATGCTGTCTTCCTGCAAAAATCTTATCCCCTAAAACACAATACAAATGTGTCACCAACCGTATGTTTTATACCACAGACCGGTTATTGCCATAAATCTGTATTTCAGAAATCATCCAAAGAATAGTCATCGGCATTTTCCGGCATAAGGCACAATGTATTAGGATTTTTCTTCCATTCTTTTATTCTTTTCACCCACGACTCATCACTTTCCGCACATTTTTCCAAAAAAGCGGTTCCTTCATCAGACATAACCTTATCTATAAATTTCTGCGGAAGTGTAACGTGATATTTGATTACATACTTCCATGCATCTCTGTCCCAAAAATACTCGCCATCCGTATACCAGTATGGACCGCATAGCTGCATATCCTTAAACGGATGCTTATATAAGCCCATACAGACTAAGTAAGGTTGTGTTGTTTTCAGGTATACAATCACCTTTGCCGGTACCGCAAAGTTCTCATCTATATAATCATATATACTTTCTTCCCCACCGTGTATTTCCTTATAGGGCATAACATTTATCATTGTTGCTAAGCGTTCTCTCTCCGCTCTCATCTCCGCCGGTGATGGCATCTCAGTTGTCTGGACATAGCCCTCTATTCCATATATATCAGCTATACATGCCTGCCCATTAGAAACAGACTCGACGTCTATCCAATTACCCCTCTTTCCATTAGGTTCTAATTTCCATATACGCATAGAAGCTATTTCATGTTCGGCAATATGCTCAACAATATCCTCATCTGTAACTATAATAGATATTTTCTCCCCAACACGAATTGTTTCACCCTCTTCAGTTTTTATTGTAAGTTGATAATGATTACAATCATCTGCCAATACTGTTGCATGCGTAATTTCCATATTGATTTCCCACCATTCTGTTATCTGTATCTTTTCCCCCAAGCAGCCACACACACTCAACGAAACTATCATTTCCTATTTTCATTGCAGATTCCATCTGGCTGCTGATAACCATAGGACACAAACCGTCATTACATTATAAACTTGTCTATACTAATTTCTCGTACATCCGGCTTTGAGAGCAACCATGTCATATGGCTTGATTGGTCGTTAAAAAACACCATATGCCAATGGGTAATTTTACCGTCATCATCTTTTGAAATATTCAAAGCATCAATATGTTCCTCAATAACAGAAACAGGCAGACAAACCATTGTGGATTCATCTTTACATCCATAAACGACATATAATTCTTCGCAGCTTTTCAAGTCTTCTAACGGATTTTTTCTATAAGCAAACCAATATTTATCTCTATTGCCTTGCTTATAAGCTTTTGAAGTGGTCAGAACATAGCCTTTCTTACCATCGGATGTTTTGTATGTGCTTCTTCCTATTTTAATTAGTTCACTGCCAACTTTTTGCGCCAATTTGACTGCACACTTGTCAGCAAACTTTACTTTTTTATTTTGAATAAGTTTTACTGCCGGAGATTGCATTCATGTATCTGTAAACATTTCTTTAAATGTGGTAGAAATCATTGAGAGAATCTGATACTTGGAATGAAATATCTTATTTGCATTTCTTGAATTACCTTTAAATTTTGTAACAACCGAAATAGAATTATTCACAAAATCTATCGCTTTGTATACAGCTTGTTCCAGTACATTTAAATCAATGGTCCGTAAATTTTTATACAGAATACGGATTTTATCTGCATCATTTAAGCAGGCATTCACTTTTCCCGTAGAACGCATTTCTTCGCGGCTGTAACCATGTATAAAATATCCGTCTTCAGCAAAAGAATCATACTTCTTAACGATATGCTCAATAACATCCGAATTGCTAATAGCATACTTTTCATTAACCGGCCACGCTGCTGCATACACCTCATACTGGTCAAGAGGAGTGCCCTTTGAGTTTATACGGTCAAATATATCAGGTAAATTACTTTCCTCACCAGTATATACAATAACCGGGATTACAGTACTTGCAATACGCTCATATAAATCCTGACGCTCTTCAAAAAAATTTTTGATGGTATCAATAAGTTTCCCAATCGGTTCATACCCCGCCTTGAATTCATCTGCTATCAGCTTTGAAACAGAATAGTATTGCAAATTCTTAAAGGTCTTTTGCTCTTTTATAAAAGATGTAAGAATATTTCTTATAGCCGGATAATACTCCTTACCCTCTTGTCCTACAACCTTAAGAATCTCTGCACAGAAATCATCTGAAATGTTATCATCATAGAAGAATTCGGTCGGATTAGTCATATACTTTTTAATACTGTTGCCCCTCTGAAGACCATCAACCAATATGTAAGTCCTTTTATTATGTTTATGCATATCCTGAAGCTCTGAAGATAAATCTTACAGCGACCAGTTCTCACATGTACAGCCTGCCATTTAAAATCCTCCAATAATATCATTAGGAACATAATGAATTGTCTGTCCGTAAACCAATGGAAGTTCATAAACTTTCAATATACCATCCAAAAAAATAATATTTTTCGCCATCCTCAATCTGTTCCTCCGCCCATGGATAGAAAACCCTTGACTCCCTAAACTCAATATTATCATACAAATCGAAGGCCTGTCATTATTTTTATTACCCCATTCTTCTTACGTTTTATAAGCTGCTCCTTTCATCCGTTTCTTCTGCACCAGTTCTGCCAGCATACGGAGAACATCTTCATATGACTGGTATATGCCTTTATAAATTCCCAATGTTTCCTCTTTCTATAATCTTGCGTAGGAATTTATGTTATTTGAAAGAGGTATTTCAATAATATCTCCTATTTTTTTCTTTTTGCCATTTGTTATTTATCCTCATCCAAACGGTTCATTTAGATTGTGTTCATCCATTATCCGCTTTCTACTTCTGTTATTACTTTTTTTAGTTCTTGTTCGTCAAAAAGAAACGGTGCTAAAAAATTACAAGCAATTTTACTCTTTTCATCAGAAGCAGCTTTATTCCAACGCTTACATTTTCTCATCAAAATAATTGCTTGATTTCTGCGGTCAGGTCTATTACTTAGCTGAAACCAACTTTTCCATTGGATACCCTTGTCGCTCTCTATTAACAAATCCCGGACTTGAATACATAACCCAGCAACAAATGGGCTTCCCGAAACTTCCTCATTGTCTGGCATTGTGTGAAATTTTGCTTCTAATAATGCTTTATGCAAATTGAGCAGACCATAATAATCTAATTTAAGATTATATTCATTCATTATAATTCTCCTATAACTTTCGAGTCACCTTTCATCATTTTCTTCGTTGTAATTATCCTTCCAAATGATAGTTTTGCTCTGCTTTCCTGTTAAAATACTATATTTTTATAAGTAATCCCGATAATTTCTTCATCTCCCCATGATAATATCTCCAAACACAGTTACTGAACTCTCCAGCGACAAATTCTTGTTTCTATTTTTACTTGTCATCTCCGCCCTGCCTTTCACGGTACAGTTCAACCAGTCGGCTCTGTAGCTCCAGCCCCTGTCTATAATATTCCAATAGCTGCTCTGTGCTGTATTCCTGTTTGATATTATAATCGGAATAACTATTTGCGCTTGCCGGGTCTATTCCATTCCACAAGCGACATTCTTCAAAATTATTGCTGCAATAATTTGTTTCAAAAAAACCACCGTCAAATACAGATAATTCCTTCCCGTCATCTAAAGATTCTGCTGTTATTTCAATGCAGACAGACACATCATAGTGGTCTTTGGAATCAGCATCCGACATGTTTTCAAAAAGAGGTTCCTGCTTTATATTTCTCTTGCAGATCTGCAGGCGGACAGTTTTCAGAACATTCTTGTACTCCTTTTCAGCATATTGGTTCACCGGAAACAGCATCATATTTTCTTTGCAAGTCCTCTCGCTGATATATTGGTCAAAGCCATAATAAAAACAGTACATTCCGCCATCCTGATCTTCCAATATCAAAACCGGGCCGGCAGATTTCCAATAGTAACGCATGAATCCTGCGTTATCCGGTTCTTCGGTCACCTTCGGCAATACAGATGCTTGATATCCCCAGCTTTTAATCTCATCCTGACAATCCGGAAGTTCTTTAATGATAGCCTGCGTAATGCAATATTCTGTTTCCTTCTTTTTATATTGCCAAGTTATAAATATAGCAATCAGCAGAAATGCCGGCAAGACAAGAAATATCCATTTCCTATAAGCCCTCTTTCCGGTTACTGGTTTTTCCATTTTTCCATATCCTTTATACTTCCCATAAAATTTATACCCGCATCCTTATCCTTGTATAATCATCATCCATGCTGTGCCGGCCATTCCCAAGAACCGTATACTTGTTCCACGATATACTCTATGGACGGCTTATAGTATTCCTCTAATGTATTACATAAACCGGTATTCTTCCTTACGGGAGCCGTGGAAAATTACGTTTTCCGTATCATATTTCACTCAGACCAGCCCCCAATAAAAGGTATGGTAAATGATAAAGGCCACAAGACCGCCAAACATAAGTATCCCTGCCGGAAAGAGCACAAAAAATAGACTTTTCCATATCTTCCATCGCTTTACCCCAACTCTCCCCTAGTCACAAAGTGCGTAAATTCAAGGGTTTCTATAAACGAGTCCCCTAATCCGCCCGGTTCACCCTTTGTAGACAACATGCGACTTCCACATGCCACAAGTGTGCAATAAAGATGCCCCCGTATTGTCAATATTACATATTCTGTTTGGCTAAAAGATACAGACAGCTTAAATCTTTCAAGATTTGATGGCAATTATAACTATTAACTATATTCCTATGTATTCTTCCGTAATGCCTCTACAATTCACTACCCACCCGCCGTTTCATTATATACCTCATTCAAAAAATCAATCAAATAAAAAGACCTTATATTATCATTTAAACACTTCATACTTGAAAAAGGTATACATTTATAAATAATCTCTTTTGTCTCTATACATCTGTGTAAAACACTTTTCATCTTCCTAATATCCAAATTTATATTTCATGTAAATACGGCATATTTCATCTCTACTTTCCAAAATCTGTTTTTCAATTTCTTCCTTTTTTTTATGTGGAAATCTTGGAATTGAGACTCCATTTACATTAGGTGTTGACGTCATTGCAAGCTGACGCGTAATATATTGCAAATGTGAAATCATTGTTAATATATCATTTAAGACATTTTTATCAACCCTAATTGATTCTTTTGAGTTTACTAAACAATTTAATTCCTCTTTTAAACTATCAATATTCATAAAAGACTCTGCTCTAAATATGCTAATAAAATCATTATTGCGTAAGATATCGTATAAGGAATAATTA
>DNJW01000087.1 GCA_003488965.1 Lachnospiraceae bacterium
GCTATCAAGCTTATTTTTCAATCTGACCCCCATGCTTTCCCTTAACCTTTTCCGGCCATCCTATAGCCGACGCCGCGGACAGTTTCCAGATACTCCCCGCAATTTCCCAGTTTCATGCGCAAGGTTCCGATATGTACATCGACGGTTCTTGTTTCCCCTGTAAAATCCGCTGCCCAGACTTGTGCAAGAAGCTGCTCTCTGGTAAACACTCTTCCCGGATGATTCATAAACAAGTTCAGAAGATCAAATTCCTTCAGCGTCAGGTTAACAGACTCCCCGTCCGCGAAAACACTATGCTCGTCCGTATTTAACTCCAGACTGCCGATGCGCAGAACTTTTAAATCCTCTTTTTTCCCGGTACGCCGGAGTACCGCCTTAATGCGGGCAACCATTTCCATCATACCGAAAGGCTTTGCAAGATAATCATCCGCCCCCATATCAAGACCGGTTACTTTATCATATTCCGTACCTTTCGCCGTAGCCATAATCACCGGAATATTCCTGAATTCCGCCCGGGAACGCATTTTTTTTAAGATAGAAATCCCGTCTTCTCCGGGGAGCATAATATCCAGTAAAACCAGCTCCGGTTCCTGCTGCTTCATGGCTTCCCAAAAAGCTATGCCGTCTTCAAAACCTGCCGCTTCAAAGCCTGTTGTATTCAATGTATAAATCATCAAATCCCTTATCGCACTGTCATCTTCTACACAAAAAATCATCCTGTGCCTGCTTCCTTTCCGTTGGATTATCCCTCTTTGTTGCCGGTAATGGAAAATAATACCCAGTTCGCAATATTTACGGCATGGTCGCCGATACGCTCCAGATATTTGGCAATCATTAAAAGGTCTATAGCATACTCGCTGTCGCATTCCGGTCTGCTGAAATGAACGATAATCATCTGTTTTATTTTGTTAAAAAAGCCATCCACTACATCATCGTATTCCGCAACCGCTCTGGCGGCGGCGGCATCCTTTTTTACAAATGCATCAATGCTGTCCGTCACCATCTTGATAGCGGCCACAGCCATATCATGTATATCGTCCGTACCGTCTGTATTTTTAATATTTTCAAGCGTTACAATCTCCGCTATATCCGCAGACTGTTTTCCAATCCTTTCCATATCCGTTATCATTTTCAGCGCGGAGGAAACAACGCGCAAATCCGTTGCCACCGGCTGCTGCTGCAAAAGAAGCTTTAAGCACATAGCTTCTATCTCCCTCTCCTTCTGGTCTATCCGGGCAGCAAGCTCCCAGACCGATTCCGCCATCCGGCTGTCCCCGTCCACCAACGCTTTTGCGGAATTCCCGATAGCATTCTCACATAATGCGCCCATGGTAATCAGCTCTTTGTTCAAAATATTCAGCTGTTCGTCAAATTTCGTTCTCATTTATCCAAACCTCCCTGTAATATAATCTTCCGTCTTTTTGTTCTCCGGCATGGAAAATATTTTTTCCGTTTCTCCAAATTCTATCATTTCTCCAAGAAGAAAGAAGGCTGTTTTATCGGAAATACGGACCGCCTGCTGCATATTGTGAGTGACGATGACAATCGTATATTGCTTTTTCAATTCCATTGCCAGTTCTTCCACTTTGGCAGTGGAAATAGGGTCTAAAGCGCTGGTCGGCTCATCCATTAAAAGAACCTCCGGCGCCACTGCCAAAGCACGGGCAATGCAAAGCCTTTGCTGCTGGCCGCCAGACATGCCAAGCGCCGGCTTTTTCAGCCTGTCTTTTACCTCATCCCAAATTGCCGCATCCCGCAAGGAACGCTCCACAATATTATCCAGTTTTGCTTTGGAACGGATTCCGTGGGTTCTCGGCCCAAAAGCAATATTATCATAGATGCTCATAGGAAACGGGTTCGGTTTCTGAAATACCATGCCCACACGCTTGCGCAAAAGATTCACATCCATATCCCCGTAGATATCCTCCCGGTCCAGCCGGATGCTTCCTTCTATGCGGCATCCCTCCACCAGGTCATTCATCCTGTTCAGGCTTTTTAACAGCGTGGATTTTCCGCACCCGGAGGGTCCTATCAGCGCCGTAATTTCATTCGCCGGTATATTCAGGGTAATTTCCTTCAGCGCCTGAAAACTTCCGTAAAATAAATCCAGTTTTTCCACTGTAATTTTATCCATTTCATTTATCCTCATCCTTTTCACCCCGGCATTATATTTATTTAAAAAATTTTTTGGCAATATAGTCTGACAATGCATTGATAGCAATAACCACAATCAGCAATACAACAGCGGTAGCATATGTCTGCTCAATATAAAGCCCTTCGCCTGATATGGAATACATATGCACGGACAAGGTACGGGCGGAATCAAAAATGCTTATTGCAGGCTCCGCAACCGTTCCGGCAGTAAAAAGCAATGCCGCCGACTCTCCTACAATCCTTCCGATTCCCAGCGTCACCCCGGAAAGAATCCCGGGAACAGCGCAGGGCAGCACAATTCTGAATACAGTCCGCAGTTTTCCCGCCCCCAGCCCGAAGCTGCCTTCCCGGTAACTGTCCGGGACCGCCCGGAGCGCTTCTTCCGTGGTCCTCATAATCAGCGGCAGAATCATAATACTCAAAGTCAGGGCTCCGGACAGAAGCGACAGCCCAAACCCAAGGTATTTGACAAAAAACAATGCGCCGAACAGACCATACACAATGGAAGGAATGCCGGAGAGCGTTTCCGCGGTTCTTCCTACAAGGACCACCAGCTTATTTCCATGTTTTGCGTATTCTGTCAGATAGATGGCAGCCTCGATTCCTACAGGCACTGCAAACAGCAGGGAAAGCGCCGTCATCAGCAAAGTATTAATCAACGCAGGCATCAGCGATACGTTTTCCGAAGTATATTTTGCCGCAAACAAATCCGGCGTCAAATGGGGAACCCCTTTTACAAGAATGTAGACTATGACGAACAGCAGTGCCGTCATAGTAATCAGCATTGCAAGAAATACCGCGGAAAACAATCCAAAAGACTTCGGGTCGTTTTTATACCCTTTCCATTTTTGTATGATTGCACTTTTCATTTATCTCCTCATTTCTGCGCTGCTTTATCGCGCCTTTCACTCTTTTTCCTTTCGCTTTAACATGGACAAAGACAAATTGATAATCAGAATAAACAGGAACAATACCACCGCTGTGCCAATCAGGGCTTCCCTATGCAAGTCCGTGGAATATCCCATTTCCATAACAATATTGGTTGTCAATGTCCGGACACCCGCAGTCAGGTTCCGGGGAATGACAGCCTGATTTCCCGCTACCATCATAACCGCCATAGTTTCTCCGACTGCTCTTCCCATGCCTAAAACGACGCCTGCAAAAATACCGCTTTTGGCAGCCGGAAGCACAGTATAAAATACACTGCGCTCATGAGAAGCTCCCAGAGCCAGCCCGCCCTCGTAATAGCTTTGGGGCACAGCCTGTATCGAGGTTTCCGATACGCTGATGATTGTGGGAAGAATCATCAGGCCCAGCAAAACCGATGCCGTAAGCACACTCATTCCACGTCCCCCAAAGGTTTCCCGTATAAACGGTACCAGAACCACAAGACCGAAAAATCCGTACACCACCGACGGAATTCCCGCCATTAAACTAATCGAAGATTTCATTATTCTGTAAAGCCATCTGGGACAGAACCTAGCCATATATACTGCCGTCAGTATGCCGACCGGGACCCCGGCCAGCAGCGCCCCGGCCGTCACATAGACAGAGCCCACAATCATCGGCCAGATGCCGTAAAGATGATTGGCCGGCTTCCACTTCGTTCCGAACAGAAAACGGAATACACCGATTTCTGAAATTGCCGGAACGCCGTTAACAAAAAGAAAGATACAGATTAATACCACTGCCGCAATGGAAACGCAGGCTGCTGCTAAAAAAACCACCTTCATCAGTTTTTCTTTCCAATTTATCATGAGAACACTCCCTGCTTCTATTATTCGGCCACATCGCTCCAGACAGCGGCATCTCCGGTGAAAATCTCCATTACCTGCCCGTTTTCCAAATTGCCGGTACTGTTTTCGTTGTTTACAATTACAGCAATACCGTCCATTGCAATTACGGTGGAAGCAGCTCCGTTTTCCGTCTCCGAATCTTTCAATTCCCGGGACGCCATACCGATATCACAGGTTCCGTCAATCGTATTGGATACCCCCGTGGAAGAATCGCTCTGCTGGATTTCAATGGTTACATTAGGATTTACTGCCAGATAAGCCTCCTTTAACTTTTCCATGACAGGGGATACCGAACTTGAACCGGACACAACAATTTTCCCTGAATCAATACCTCCTGCATAAGCCGCCCCATCTGATACAGGAATGTATCCGTCTTCCTCTATTACCTTCTGACCGTCCGCACTCATAATGAAATCAATAAAGTCCTGTGCTTCGCCGCTCACCGTCCCCTTTGTCACTATATTGAAAGGACGCGCGATTTTATAGGTGCCGTTCTCGATATTTTCTACCGTTGCCTCTATACCGTCAATCCGGACAGCCTTAACCGTGTCGTTTAAAGACCCTAACGATATGTATCCGACAGAATAAACATCGCCTGCCACAGACTGCATCATTACTGCCGTAGAGTTTGTAACGGCTGCCGCATCCGTGGTATAGTCCACTTTTTCTCCGGCGTCATTCTTCTGCTCAATGCCAAACAGTTCAATAAACGCTCCCCTAGTTCCCGAACCCTCTTCCCGGGAAATAACATTAATTTCATGAGAAGCGTTAAAGCCGCTGTTCTTGCCGTTCCCGCATCCGGTGAATATAGCTGCCGCCATTGCTCCTGCTAGACTAAATGCTGCCAGTTTTTTCATTGTTTTCATTTTACAATTCTCCTTTGCTTTTTACTTAGCTAATTGCGATGCCAATCAAATACCCCGCTGCAAGCAATAGGGTATCAAACTTGCAACGCTGCA
>DNJW01000262.1:0-9412 GCA_003488965.1 Lachnospiraceae bacterium
CGAGTTTAACAGCGCCATTTTGCAAGATTTCTGCAAAATGTGTGCATTCAGCGTTGAAAACGTTGCTGTTACTGGCCACGGAGTGAACAGTAACAATATAGGAGGATAAAGTGGTAGGGAGAGAAAAAAGCAGGGCGGATATATTATGACATGAATTTGATATATTTGAAATCAATATAGTATAAAAAACAGAAAAGAAAATAGTACAATTTAAATAATAACATAAAAGGAGGAATGGTACGTATGAAGCATTTCAAAAAAGGCATGGCAGTTACACTGGCATTGTCTATGGTACTGGGAACATCAGGGGTACCTGCAAGTGCGGCACAGAAGGGAGCTGCAGCAAAGGTACAGGGAGTTTCTATTCAAAAACCGGATACTGCAACATTAGTTTTAAAGAAGAATGCAAAGTTTCAGTTAAAAACTAAAGTTACGGTAAAAGGCAAAATCAGCAAAAAAGTAACTTATAAAAGCTCTAACAGTAAGGTGGTAACGGTAAATAAGAAAGGTAAACTTACTGCAAAGAAGAAGGGTACGGCAAAGATTACTGTGGCGAGCCAGGCAAACCGTTCCAAAAAGGCTGTTCTTACCGTAAAGGTAGGAACTCCTGTTAAAGCAGTTAAGTTAAATGCTGCAAAGCTGTCAGGAGAGGTTGGAAAATCAGGGAATTTAAAGGCAGCAGTATCTCCGAAAAATGCGACAGTGGCAAAGGTTGCTTTTACAAGCAGTAACGCAAAAGTAGCTGAGGTTTCCTCAAAAGGGGAGGTAAGTTTCCTGAAAAAAGGTACAGCAAATATAACCGCAAAGGCGCAGGATGGAAGTGGCAAAAAGGCGGTATGCAAAGTGACAGTAACAGAACCAAAAGCGCCGGCAGAGTCAGCAAGTCCGGTAGAACCAACAGAAACACCGGGCAGCATTGATTACTCTCAGTATAACTTAAAATGGCAGGACGAGTTTGATGGGGATTCCTTAAACAGGGATGACTGGAATGTAGAACTGCATGAGCCTGGCTGGGTAAATGCTGAACTGCAGGAATATGTAGATTCTAATGAAAACATCTACCTGAAAGATGGAAAACTGGAAATTAAACCAATTCAGACAAAGAATGCAGATGGAACATATTCTTATACATCAGGCCGTATTACAACACAGAATAAGCATGATTATACCTATGGTCTTTTTGAAGCAAGAGTAAAAGTTCCGACAGGAAAGGGATATCTTCCGGCATTCTGGATGATGCCTACAGATGAAAACATCTATGGGCAGTGGCCAAGATGTGGCGAGATTGATATTATGGAGGTTATGGGAGATGACACAAAAAAAGCCCATAATACAATTCACTATGGCAATCCGCACAGCCAGAATCAGGGGACTTATACATTAGAAGAAGGAAGCTTTGCAGAGGAATATCATACATTTGCCGTAGAGTGGCTTCCGGGAGAGCTTATCTGGTATATTGACGGAAAAGAAACCTTCCGGACAAATGACTGGCATTCTACGACGGAAGGACAGGGGACAGTTACCTATCCGGCTCCATTTGACCAGCCTTTCCACATTATTTTGAACCTTGCAGTTGGCGGAAGCTGGGTAGGATATCCGGATGATGCAACCTTCGAGAGCCAGAATTATTCCGTTGACTATGTAAAGGTATGGCAGAAGGACAGCTATGATGACAGCGATGTGAAAAAGCCGGTGAAAGATGTTGTTTTAAGAGATCCGGATGCAAATGGAAATTATGTTGTCAATGGTGATTTTGCTGTTGCAGAGGATCTGACAGATGAAGAGAATTGGCAGTTCCTTACGCAGAGTGAAGGGGAAGCAACGGCTGAAATCAAGGAAAAGGCAATTAATATTAACACGACAAAGGAAGGAACCGTAGATTACAGCATTCAGTTAGTACAGCCAAACCTTCCAATGCAAAAAGGTGCAACATATAAAGTGTCTTATGATGCTTACGCAGATGAAGCAAGGAAGATGATGTCAAAAGTTTCCGCACCGGATAATGGCTGGGCTGTATATGGCGGCGGAGAGACCATAGACCTGACAACGGAAAAGCAGACCTATACCTATGAATTCCGTATGACAAGTGATGATGATGCAAATGGCCGCCTTGAGTTCAATATGGGCGCCTATGGTTCTACTGCAGGAATCCATATCAGCAATGTAAAAGTAGAAAAGACTGCGTATGAGCCGATTGTGGAAGGTGACAATAAGACAATCCTAGCAGATGGCAACTTTGTATACAACGGTGGTTTCCAGGAGGGAGAGAAACATTTAGGATTCTGGGATATTACAAAGAATGATGGCGCAGAAGTATCAGTAACAAACAAATCAGCCAGTGACAGAAGGTTGGAGGTGGTAGCTCCTGCCGGAACTTCCAAGGACAGCCCGGTTGTTATATCGCAGAAGAAGCTGGCATTGACAGACGGTAATTATGCGGTCAGCTTTGATATAGAAGCAGAATCAGGCAAGACGGTTAATGTAAGTGTAGCGGGTGTAGAAAAGAGCGTAGAATTATCCGGTGGAAAGCAGGCATACAGCGATAAGATTACATTGAAGGATGCAAAAACAACGGATATAGTATTTACTTTTACTGCACCAGGCACCTATTATCTGGACAATGTCCGTATTGTAGAGGATACCCTGATTAAGAACGGAAGCTTTAATGCAGGATTTGCAGGATTCGAGCCTTACGCTGATGGTTCGGCATCTGCAACATGGGTAGTGGACAGCCTGACGGAAGACAATGCAGCAGACTATACCATCAATGACACAGGTGATGCAGACTGGAAGATTCAGTTAAAGCAGAACAATGTCGAGCTGGAAAAGGGACAGTGGTACAGATTTACCTTACAGGCAAAGTCATCCATGGACAGGAAGTTCATGTATGCAATCCAGAGGGATGGAAGCAAGCATAATGATGATTGGACACCTTATATTCAGAAGACGGCAGATCTTACTGGTGAGTGGCAGACATTTACAGAAGAGTTCCAGATGACGGAAGATACAGACCTTGAGTCTGTGCTGAGCATTTCTATGGGGGCTGTCGGCGGGGTTCAGATTAAAGATCAGCACCGCATATGCATTGACAATATCAATCTGGAAAAGATTGACGCACCGGCAACTACACCAGAACCAGATGTGCCAACATCTACACCAGAACCAGATGTGCCAACATCTACACCAGAACCGGGCGTGCCGGAAAATCCTGCAGGTGAGAACCTGCTGAAGAATGGGGACTTTTCTTCTGGTAAAGATTCTTGGATAGAAGCTGTTACGGCTCCTGGCGCTGCCAGCATTTCTTATGAAGATAAAAAAGCAATTTTTGATATTACGGATGTTGGTACAGAAGAATGGAATGTACAGTTTAAGCAGGAAGGTATTACTTTGGAAAAGGGCAGTACCTATACTGTGAAGTTTAAGGCAACATCTACAGCTGACAGAACAATCAAACTGGCAATGATGAGTACTGATGATAAATATACATGGTACGGCGGAGAGGACATTGCACTGGAAGCAGGAAAAGAAAAAGAAGTAACTGTTACATTTACAATGGATAAGGATACGGATACTTCAGCAGCATTGTTCCTTTCCATGGGATTGATTGAAGGAAAAGATACACCAGCATCTAAGATTACTTTGTCTGATGTTTCTTTGGTAAAAGCACAATAGATATAATAATTGTTTGATAAACTTGCAGGCTGCTTTCTCCTGAAAAGGGGAGGGCAGCCTTTTTGTTACTTTTCGCATCTATGCTAAATTCGAGAAACATTTCTGCTATCAGGAATGTACCTTCTCGCTGAGCTTAATGAAAAACAAAACCTTAACTCATCACCGGAGATACTGAATCAGTATTGACAGTGGCGTAGAAGTTAATTAAGGAAGGAAAATCACTATGAAAAAATATCTTGACAGCTCCCTCAGCGCAGAGGAAAGAGCAATTGCACTCATTGATGAAATGACAGTGGATGAGCAGGCTTCTCAGCTCAGATACGATGCTCCTGCCGTAAAAAGGCTGGGCATTCCTGCATACAACTGGTGGAACGAGGGTCTTCACGGCCTGGCACGTTCGGGCATAGCCACAATGTTTCCGCAGGCGATCGGTCTGGCGGCAATGTTTGATACAGAACTGACGCAGAAGGTTGCGGAGATAACCGCTGAGGAAGCCCGTGCAAAATATAATGCATATACAAAATACGGCGACAGAGATATATACAAGGGGCTGACCTTCTGGGCGCCCAATATCAATATTTTCCGTGATCCCCGCTGGGGCAGAGGACATGAGACCTACGGTGAAGATCCGTATTTGACTGCCGAAAACGGTAAAGCCTTTGTAAAAGGCTTGCAGGGTGAAGGAAAAACAATGAAAGCTGCCGCTTGCGCTAAGCATTATGCTGTACACAGCGGTCCCGAAGCAGTGCGTCACGAGTTTAATGCTGAAGTTTCCCAAAAGGATATGGAAGAAACATATCTTCCTGCTTTTGAAGCACTCGTCAAAGAAGCTCACGTTGAGGGCGTAATGGGCGCATATAATTGTGTAAACGGCGAGGCTGCCTGCGCAAGCAGTTTTCTTATGTCAAAGCTTGATGAGTGGGGCTTTGAGGGATACTTTGTGTCCGATTGCTGGGCAATACGCGATTTCCATGAGCATCATGGCCTTACAGCGAATCCGGTTGAATCTGCGGCTCTTGCCATAAAATCGGGATGCGATGTAAACTGCGGCTGCACTTATGCGTATCTCCTTGCTGCACTTGACAGGGGGCTTATCACTGAGGAGCATATACGAAACGCCTGTATACACCTTATGAGAACAAGGATAAGGCTTGGTATGTTTGATGATACAACAGAATACGATGATATACCTTATACCGTTGTAGCGTGCAAGGAGCACAAGGCGGTTTCGCTGAAATGTGCCCAAAAGTCCATGGTTTTGCTGAAAAATAACGGTATACTTCCGCTTGATGAAAGCCGGCTGCAGACAATTGCGGTCATCGGGCCAAACAGCGACAGCCAAATTGCACTGGAGGGCAACTATAACGGTACTGCGGATAAGTATGTAACATTTCTTGATGGTATTAGAGAGCGCTTTGGGGGCAGAGTCATTTATGCCGAGGGGTGTCACCTTTATAAAGACAGGGTTTCTGCTCTGGCGCAATCGGGTGACAGATATGCCGAGGCACTCGCCGCTGCGGACTGTGCCGACCTTGTTGTACTTTGCGTTGGGCTCGACTCCACCATTGAGGGCGAAGAGGGCGATACAGGCAACGAGTTTTCTTCGGGAGATAAAAATGATATACGTCTGCCCGAATGTCAGCGTATCCTGGCAGACAAGATCATGCAGACGGGCAAGCAGGTTGTCGTTGTGTGCGCCGCAGGAAGTTCGGTGAATACTGAATGTGAGCCGGATGCGCTTATCCATACATGGTATCCCGGATCGGAAGGTGGCACGGCACTTGCTCAGATACTTTTCGGCGACGTTTCACCTTCGGGCAAGCTGCCCATTACATTTTACGAGCGTTCCGATATGCTTCCCGGCTTCACCGATTATTCCATGAAAAACCGTACTTACCGTTATGCGGAAAATAATGTGCTGTATCCCTTCGGATATGGTCTTACTTACGGAAAAATTGTTTGCACATCGGTTGGATATAAGGACGGCAAGGCTGTTGTGACCGCTGAGAACACTGGCGGCAAGACGGTGGATGACGTGATTCAGCTTTATATCAAGGACTATTGTGAAAATGCTGTGCCTAATGTGAGTCTGTGCGGTTTCAAGAGGGTAAATCTTGCTGCAGGCGAGAAAATGATTGTAGAGATACCTGTATCGGAAAGAGCATTTACCGCTGTTGATGAAAACGGCGGGCGCAGCCGCTTCGGCAGCAGGTTTACATTATACGCAGGCACTCATCAGCCGGATGAAATTAGTGAAAAATTGTGCGGCGCCAAGTGTGTCAGTACAGAAATAAATTTATGACATTTAGAACACCAATTGTCGCTTTTTGCTTTTATACAGAGAAAATATAACATAAAGGACATATGCTCCCTGCATATGTCCTTTTAAATTTCTTGACAAGTGTATATAAACTGTATATAATAACATATACAGTTTATATACACTTGTTTTCGCAAGGGTTAAACGTAGATGCAGGCGTGTCCGCCCGGCTCGTTGCTTTGCGAAAATCAGCTCTGGATGCAGGAGGGGATGTTGATGTTTCAGGCAGTTCATATTAGTAAATATTTTGACAGTTTTCGGCTGGAGGATATTTTTTTGGAAATCCCAAAAGGGTACATTGTTGGAATATTGGGAGAGAATGGTGCAGGGAAATCCGTTTTGTTAAAAATTATGCTGGGTTATGTGAAGCCGGATGAAGGCAGTATTTATATGGATGGAAGAGATATGTGGAAATCCGGGGAGGTTCAGAGAGAGATAAAAAATGAGCTGGGATTTGTCTTACAGGAGGAGTTTTTTTCCCATTATAATACGCTGTCAGACAATGGGCTGCGCTATGGGAAATATTATCAGAAGTTTAATGGGGAAGAATTTTTTGGATACCTGCAGGAGTTTGGCTTAGAGAAAAAAAGGAAATATGGAAAGCTTTCCCGTGGTGAAAAACTAAAATTTCAATTTGCCTTTGCATTATCCCACCATCCAAAGCTGCTGCTGTTAGATGAACCTTTGGGGAGTTTTGATTTATCCTTTCGGGAGAAGTTTTTGGCGTATTTAAGCCGTTTTGTAGAAGATGGGGAGCATAGTGTAGTTCTGGTGAGCCATTTAACACAGGAGTTAGGGCAGTTGGCGGATTATATAGCGATTCTTCACAAGGGGCGGCTGTTGGAGTTTTCGGACATTGAAGGGCTGAGAGAGCGTTACCGCCTTGTCAGTGGTGAGAAATATAAGTTGAATCTGTTAAAACAGGAAAGAGTGATATACAGGGAAGATAGGGCTTATTGTTCAAAAGCATTGGTAAAGCATAACTCATTTCGGAAATATGACAAAGAGCTAGTTGTAGAGGTTCCCGCTTTAGAAGATATTTTTTACTATCGGCTAAAGGGTGCAGGCTGGAAAGGGGATGGCAGTAAATGATTAAACTGATAATGAATGATTACTGGCTGGAGTTAAAAAATCTGACGAAATCCAGGAAGAGGGCGGAATGGCTGTTAGACGGATGGATGCTTTTTTATTTTGCCATTATATTGCCGGATATGATTTTAGAGGGAACATTACTGGAATGGGACGGGCATGGCTGGGGTGAAGCCTTCTGGCTTATTGTGTGGGTTGGGCTTGGTTTGTGCAGGCTTTATCCGAACCGGGTGGAGGAAATTTTTTATCTGCTTCCTGTACCGGAAAAGGACAGGAGGAGCTACCTGCTGACAGGGTACTGGTTTCGGATTCTCCTTTTTACAGTGCTTCTGTTTTGTTTACTTTTTTTCTGGGTGATTGTGGAGAAGAAGTCGTTTTTCCGAGCGGGGTATCTTTTGCTTCACTATTTTCTGATATTGTGCATGGTAAATACAGATATCAATGATATGGCAATGAAGGCTGGAAACGGCCGGATGAGGCAGTTTATATCCTGCAGTATAGGCTTTATAAGCATGGTTTTGCTCTACAGGTCGTCACCTGGCAATGATGCATGGTCTGCCAATCGGCTGGAGATGGCATTGTCGGTTGTCGAGCCGTTTTTGGCAGCGGCAGCCGGATTTTCCTATTGGCGTGCTGAGCAGATTGTGTGAAATCGTTTTAATATTTGAGCCGTGAAAAGTCGGCATGGGAGCTTAACATGAAAATTGTAATTAAATCACAGGGAACTATGGCAATCTATGAGCAGATTGTCAATCAGTTGAAGAATGGCATTATTTCCGGTGAATTAAAACCGGGGGAGGCAATGCCGTCTATCCGGCGTCTTGCGAGTGATTTGGAGGTTAGTGTAATTACTACGAAACGTGCCTATGAAGAACTGGAAAAAGAAGGGCTTGTGCGTTCTGTATCGGGCAAAGGTTTTTATGTCTGTGAGGCAAATCAGGATTATTTGAGGGAAAAACAGCTTATTATGCTGGAAAAGCGTATGAAGGAGGTATTGGGGGAGTGCCGGCAGGCGGGGCTGACGCAGGAGGAAGTTGTTGAAATGGTACAGGTACTGTATGGGAGGGAATGATAGTGATTGCATTTGAGCATGTGACGACAAAAGGGAAGGGCTTTCATCTTCAGGATATTTCCTTTTGTCTGGAGGATGGCTTTATCATGGCACTTGCGGGAGAAAATGGGGCTGGAAAAACAACGTTGTTAAAGCACATTTTAGAGCCGGATATTTCTTATCAGGGAAGAATCCTTATTGATAATATAGACATAAAAAAGAACAGGAATGCCTGTCTGAACAGAATTGCTTTGGTATCGGATGTGCATACAATGCCAGGGGTTTATACGGTGTATGATGTGTGCAGGCTGTATCAGTATTTTTATGATAATTGGAGCCAGGAGATTTTAGAGAAATCTTTTCGGCAATTCGGTGTTCCGGGAAATGAGCAGATGAAAAATCTTTCCCGTGGTGGATTTTTCAGGATGCAGCTTGCATTGGGGATGGCACATAAGGCAGATGTTTTTTTGATGGATGAAGTTACCGGGGGCATGGACCCGGTCTTTCGCAGGGAGCTGTGGCGCTTCATGCGGGAACTGGCAGCCGATGGAGCAACTATCCTTCTTGTGACACATATTTTAGATGAAATCAGCCTAAAGTGTGATTACCGGGGGATTCTTAAAACAGGACAGTTAGTGGAATGGGAGGAGGTTTTTGGGGAATGACAGAATGGCAGAAGGTGCAGGAATTTGACAGGGAGATAGTAAGATATGAAGAACGCCGGGAATCTGGGTTTGGCGGACTTTCGATGCAATGTATTTTTGCTACTATTTTTTCATTTGTATTAATGTGGATTCCATTTAAAGAAATATTCCGGGAACTGGGTGCTTATTGGGCAGCATTCCATGGAATACTGCTTTTTCTGGGAGTCTATTGGCGTATGCGGTGGCTGATGGGCCTGCCGGGAGCCAGGGGATTGGTGTCCTGGAAAGAATATTTGAAATATGTACCGGTGGACTGGAGGGAGTACCGCCGCCACCGGTATCAGGTTCTTTTCCGGTATACCGGAAAAATGTTTTTCTGTTTTGCCGTTTCCCAAATGGTCTTTCAGGTGCTGTCTTGTGTATTTGCAGGGACGGCAGTCTGTTTTTTGGGAATTGCATATGCTGCTGGGATGTGTTTTGGCTGTGTCCTGCTTCCGGGCATGGTCTGTATCTGGAAATACTGCTGAGAAATCTGATTAACACAGGGGTTGCTTTGCAATACCTCAGGATGCCGGAAAAGGTTTAAAAGGAATGCGGGGTGCCGCTGCTGTGGCTTTGTCCAATGCTGCTGCTTTT
>DNJW01000262.1:9727-12325 GCA_003488965.1 Lachnospiraceae bacterium
CTGTGGCTTTGTCCACTGCTGCTGCTTTTATTTCCGTGATTGTTCGTGTCCGCTTTTTTGACGCGGTGTACATTCATATACCGAAAATGGTCAATTCTTCCGAGAAGACGGGAATGTTTTTCGTCAATATAAGTTCGTACGGTTGTTGTGTTTTTGCCGGCTGTTTTCCGTACCATTGGGAGAATAATTAAAAGGCTTATAACAAGGCTGAAAATAAGCTGGGGAATTGACTGAAAAAGAAAGGAATCCAGTTTCGGGTTTCTTCCCAGATAGGTGTCAACTTCGTTGCAGAAGATATTGAGAGCTTCATAATAATTGCCTTTTTTTAGGTTTCTCTGCATATGGTCCATAACTTTGTTGCAGCGCTCATGATTTAACTGCGTTTTGGCGGTTCCATAGCCGTAAATCTGATAAATCCGTTCTTTTTCTTTAGTGCTGATAAAAAGGAGAACAAGATTTTCAGGAGATTTGCTGTCATTTCCAATTTGTTCCATGTATTCTTCGTAGTCGTCATTTTTTCCGATGCTGTCAGAGGTCAGGATGTAGATGGAGGTATTATGGCGCTCTAAAATGGAATTGCAGCTTGATTGGATTAGTTCGGTTTCCTCTGCGGTCAGCATATGTGCATTGTCTGAGATTACAGTTTTTGCAGAAGCGTATCGTCCTGCAAAAAGGCAGGAAAAGAGCAGAATAACTGGCAAAAAAAGATAGATTGCCGCTTTTTTTGCCAGTTGGGAAGCAGCATGTGCTGCAGTATGTTTCATGTGTTGACAGGAAATAGTCATAATAGAGGTCCTCCTGATAATATAGTAATGATTCTGCACAGCAGAAAAATAAGCAATGTAAGCAGCCCGGCAGAGATTGCAATTTTTGGGATTGAGCGGGGCGGATCGCCTGCCAGTTTGCCGGTCTGTCCGTTCATGGCAAAGGTATACTCCGCATCATTATAATCATAGTAAACCATCCAGACAGGGAATAATGCATATTCGGAAGAAAGCTGGCCGATATGGTAATCCCTGTTTTCAAAGGTTACGCTGTCATAACCCTGAACAGTGTTTCGGATAAATTCATCCATATATTCATTTGCACGCTTTGTAACACGCGGAAGCATCTCTTTATCTGTAAAGCTGTATTTTTCAGAAAGAAAGCCTGCCAGATAAGGGAGTTTGAATTCTTTCATGGCAGAATAGTCAAAGGGCTCTAAACTGTCCATCAGATCGTCTGCCATTTTTTCGGAAGCATCTGCAGGAATCTCTTTTAAGGTTAAATCCACCTGACGGTATACATCAAAATGGCTTGTTTCTGTAATTTCCTCATCACCACGGCTGAATATGCGGGTTCGGGTGCAGTGAAGATGTGCTTCTCCCTGTCCGCGCAAATCATAGAGCCAGAAAGGAACATAAATGCCTGTAATTTCTTTGACACGGCTGCCTTCCGTAAATTCTTTTGGAGAAAAGCGCAGCTTTTTGCACCATTTGTGAAATGCTTTTTCTGCTTCTTCCTTTGAAATGGAAAAGGGAATCACTTTTGTCGGCGCATAATTGCCGGAGAGCCTGTCACCTAAAATCATGGGAGAACCACAAAAACTGCATATTGCAGCAGAAGTATGTTTTTCCGTAAATAAAACGGCACCGCAATTTCGGCATTGATACTGGCGTGCTTCTTCATCTTCAAAGGTGGTGTTATGAAAATGCGGTTCATAAGATTCATATTCTTGCTGGTAGCCTTCGATTTGTTCTTCGTGGCCACAGCTATTGCAGTGCAGGCTGCCGGTGGCGCTGTCAAAAATCATATCAGTTCCACAATCCGGGCATTTATATTGAATGACCATAAGTTCCTCGCTTTCTGGTTTTTACCGTAAGTAATTATATAGAAATAGTATACCTGATTTGGCGAAAAGGTCAAGAAAAGGAATGGGAATGGTTGCTTCTGTCCGGGGAGTCGGCTATAATGTACTGTAAAAGTGCAGAGCATGGAGCAAGCGGTTTTTGTGATATATAAGGGCAGGAAGAAAAAAGGCAAAACAGCAGTATTGTTTTGCGGAAATGGGGATAATTATGTGGATTGCTGATCAATGGAAAGATTATGAAGTGATTGATACATCTGACGGGGAAAAACTGGAACGTTGGGGGGACTATATGTTGGTGCGTCCTGACCCACAGGTGATTTGGAATACGGCAAAGAAGCACAGGGGCTGGAAAAAGCCAAATGCTCACTATCACCGCAGCAATAAAGGCGGCGGTGAATGGGAGTTTTTTGATTTGCCGGATATCTGGCAGGTGCATTATAAGACGCTTACGTTCCGGCTGCAGCCGTTTCAGTTTAAGCATACGGGACTTTTTCCAGAGCAGGCGGTAAACTGGGACTGGGTTTGTGGCAGAATTCAGAAGGCAAACCGCCCTGTTAAGGTTTTGAATCTTTTTGCCTATACAGGGGGTGCGACACTGGCAGCAGCATCTGCAGGCGCTGCCGTAACCCATGTAGATGCCTCGAAAGGGATGGTAGGCTGGGCAAAGGAAAACGCAGCGGTTTCCGGGCTTACAGAGGCACCGATACGCTGGCTGGTAGATGACTGTGTAAAATTTGTGGAGCGTGAAA
>DNJW01000215.1:0-6599 GCA_003488965.1 Lachnospiraceae bacterium
AGATATATGTAAATATTTTGCAATATCTGTTTGAGTCAGGTCTTTATCCTCTCGAAGATTACGTATTCTTTCATATTTCATATCTTCACCTCAATAAAAATATAAATTAGACCGAAATGGACTATTGATTTTTAGACTGTTTCGGTCTAAAATATAAGATGATGTTGATTGAAATATTACTAAAAGAAGAAAGTGGGGTAATTACGACAAAGAAAAGACTTTTGACAACAGTTTTCACAACAAAAAACAAATTTGTAAGATGGAGGTACATGATTTATGAGAAAAAATATTTATAAGGTTTTAGCGGCAACTTTCGCAATGGCATTGGTTTTGGTATCGCCTGCGACAACAATAGATAGTCATGCGTTTGGATTTAATGCAAATTCACCGGAAGATACTACAGATTATGGTGAAGAACCTGACAATGCTTGGGATTTTGGCAGTTCAAGTGACAGCGGTTCAAGCGAATCCAGTGAACCGGCACCGGCTCCTGAACCCACTCCTGCACCGGCACCGGCTCCGAGTGTGGATAATGGTTCCTCTGATAACAGTTCATCTAACAGCAGTTCCAGTTACGACAACGGCTCTTCTAACAGCAGTCCTGCCAGTGTTTCCACAGGCGGTAACGGCACGGTAAGCAAATCCAACAGCGCAACCGTAAACGTGGAAGGCGGGCAGAAATTCCGCATCGTTATGGATGCCGGACGCACTTCTTGTCAGGTATACCACTGCGGCATCAATAAGGCATCCTTCGCGGTAACCGACGCAAAAGGCAATGCAGTGGCATACAGCAGTGTAAAGCTTGAAAAGGGTGAGGACGGGCTCTGGTATATGAACATTGCTTTCGCGGAAGGCGTTGATACGAAAGACTTCACCGTAACTGCAACGGGCGATGCAACCTATCTGTCAACCACTCTTGGCGTAAGCGGCATCAAATTAAACGGCACGGTAGCATTGTCAACAGTTCCCGCAACAGACGCAAAATAACAGCATATCTTAAAAAGAACCGTCTGCAATAATGTAGGCGGTTCTTTTTAATTCATTCGTTTTTCGATTTTTTTCAAAATGAAAAAAGAGTGGCTCCCGCTCACTCTTGCTTTTACATTTCGTTTATTTTTCCACTACATTTTAAATCCAATCATTTTTTTATATCTTATAGGCGGTTTCGCGTACGCGAAACCTTGTCCACGGGGATTCTCCCCGAACCCCTCTTTAAATATGAATAAAAATACTTAACAGCTTATCTCTTGTTCTCTTCTTTTTTATCTCTTCCATATGTAATGCTAGCATTTTACGAAAAGTTGTCAAGTGGTTTTTATAAAAATTAAGAAAGATTTAAGAAAGTACCGTCTTAAAATGATGGCACTGGTGGCAATACCCACCCCCTTCCCTCGCAGTTGCAAATGCGGAAATTGTAAGAAATCAGGCTATCCGCCTACTATGAAAGGAATTATGATGCGCATCATATGAGGACACTCATATGCAAAATAACTATTTTGAACTGAATCAAAAAAAATTAAAAGAACTCCTCCGTGGACATCGTACAAAACAAAATCTAAGACAATCTGATGTTGCTGATGCGGTCGGAAAATCACTCGATACGTATCAACGTTGGGAATCCTCCGGTCAATGCCTGACTGATATATACAGTCTTCTGAGCGTGTTTAAAGCATTGGATTTTTCCACGGCTGAAATCATTGACGTGTTAGGTCTTCCGCCGCTTACAGCAGGCGAGATGGAAGCCATCTGTCAGGATGAGGACACGTTAAAAAGCATAAAAGAAAACGGAATCTATTCCGTTATCCGTGAAAAATGCCCCGATATGAATGATTTTACACTGGAAAAACTGCTTGCCATCCTTTTCCAAGAACATTCGAAACGGTTGGAAAGCAGGCATAGGAATCCGTAATGCACCCTATGCGGTATGTACCGCATAGGGAGACGGAACAAGCCGGATTAGTTCTGATAGAATGTTTCCATACTGGACAAGTGCTTTTACAGTAAAAAAATTTATTCAAGAAAGGAATTGAAAGTATGAGTTTAAAAAAATTAAACCAGTTCTTAAAATTTGACTGGGAGGAATTTGCCAACGGGAAAACGTTTCAGGTCATTGGCATCGGCGAATGGGTAGATTATGAAACCAAGAAACACATGGGAACCAAGTATGAATCCCTTATTACAAAGGATATCACCCAGTACAAGCAGAAAGACGGCGAACACGTCACAAATGCCTTTGAAAAATTAACCTTTAAGGTTCGCAAAGACGTGAGCGTTCCGGCAGGTGCTTTTGTTATGCCGGTCAATGTGTCCGCTACCGTTTATGGTGATTACCGCAACCAGCTGTCAGTAACGGCTGATGACATCAGGGTTATTACACCCAACAAGTAACAGAAAGCGAGGTGGCATTATGATGCATTATAAAAGGGGAAGACCGTACATTTCCCCCTCCGCCTGGATTCTTGCGGCGGGGGGATTCTCCCTCTTTATTTCAGTTTTTTTTAAACTGGTAATAATTATAAACCGGTCGGATGTATTCGGCATGAACCTATTTTTCGGAAAAGCCTCTGCCATATCCATGGCAATGGCGGCTGTCCTGCTCACGGTATGGCTTGCCTTGTATGTTATAGGGGGTGACAGAAAGCGGATAGAATACTGTGTCAAGAAAAGACTGTTTGATTCAAGATATGGGAACCCGCTGGGCTTTCAAGAAGGGGAACTGCTCCCGCCTGTTAAATGCCGGAAAATCAAAAGCACAACATTTGACATCACTATTGCAGCCGTATCACGTACCGTAGAGGATTTATTGCAGATTGCGCCGGTCATATCATCTTCCATAAACGGAAGATACAGACAGTATGCGGCAATCAGCAGTGAAGCAGATGAAGCCTTTAACTGGGTGAAATACCGGATTGTGGACGTGCTGGCTGATAAAAGCCTGACGGTGGATTCCGCAGAGGGGCTGAAATCGCTGGACAAGACGATAATCCCGATTGACACAGAAACATTTATTGATCTTAAGACCTCCGGCAGTATCCTTGTCGCCGGGAAGACGAGGAGCGGGAAGACCACGGGAATCATTGCAATCCTGCTTTCGGTCTTACAGCATGGGCGGGACGGGCATGATTCCAATGTCATAATCATTGACCCGAAACTGGCAGAACTGTCAGGAATTCCCCGTACCATGACGGTAAATCCCAACGGGGATGCCGAACCAGTCATGGCGAAGATGAAGGAATTTGAGGACACGATGAGAACGCGGCAGGCAGTATTGAACCGGCTTTCAAAAGAAACCGGGAATGCCGTCAAATGGTGGGACGCGGGAATGAACCCCAGTTTTCTGTTCATTGATGAATATGTGGCACTGAAATGCCTCATTCGGAAGCCCGCCAAGGGGGACGGGGGATTCAATCTGGCTGGCTTTGAAAATTCACTGAAACGCATTATAACCATGGGGGCGTCTGCCGGGTGCTTTGCCATCATCTCCATTGCGGAAGCGTCCGTGGAAGAAGGCGGACTGCCGTCCATGCTGAAATCCGCAATGACAACCAAAATTCTGTTCAAGCCTACGGTGGAGGAAGCCCGGCTGATTTGGAACAGTGAACGGCTGCGGTGCCTGAACCTGGGGCGCGCTTATGGAGCCGGGGACTGCTGGTTTTCCTCCACGGACGGCGTACACGATATGCCTTGTTACCTTCATTTTCCTTACATGGAATTTGAAGTCTACGCGGAACTGGGAAGACTGGTGAACGAATACTATGCCCCAAAAGAATGAAAAAATCTTCACGATTCCGGCTTGCCGGAATCGTGGTGTCAGTGTCAAATTCATTTAAAAGCTACTGTTTTCTGGCGGTGGGCTTGTTATACCGCCAGAAAACCAAAGTGTCAAAGTGTCAGAAACATCCAGAAACATAGGAAAATCAAGGAAAGGAGTGACACCAAAATGTCAGATAGCGAAAACACCAGTGCCAGATGTAAAAACATGATGTATGAACAACAGATAAGCAAATTACCAGCCAAGGACATTGAACAGTTAATCAAGCTGGTAGAAGAGACGAACCCGAAGAAATATGCAGTGATTTTGCATGACAAGGATGTCAATGAGAAGGGCGAGCCTGCGAAAAAACACGTACATTTAATGCTGTCTTATGAAAATGCCCGTTCTATCAACAGCATCGCCAAGAAACTTGGGGACAAACCACAATATATTGAAAAGTGGGAAGGAAAAGCAGAAAACGGCTATTCCTACCTTATCCACGCTACAAAAAACTCCATTACCAAACACCAGTACGACCCGTCAGAAGTCATAGCGAATTTCAATTATCAGGAAGAAATGAAGAGAATCACGGAAGAAGTCAAACGGAGCATGCGGGCGGCAAACATTGAAATACTGCTGAATCACCTTTATAAAGGGGAAATCTCAAAAGAGAACCTTGAAAAAAAGCTGAGCGGTGGTCAGTACGGGAGAATGAAACGCCAGATTGAAGACATATGGTGTAGATACCTGCGAGTTGAGGCGACTAAATGGCGGGAAGAAATGAAAAAGAGTGGGAAACGGATAAAAGTCATATGGATTAGCGGAGAAGCGGGAACTGGAAAGACAAGTTTAGCCAAAGAATACGCTGAAAAATCAAACCGGCCTTATTTCATTACGGGGAGTAGCCGTGATTTATTTCAGAATTATGTCGGGGAGCATACCATGATAATTGACGAACTCCGGGCTGACATGATGAAATACCCGGATTTATTGCGAATCCTTGACCCTTTCGGCAGTCAGGTTATGGCACCGTCTAGATACAGTGACAAGCCTCTTGTTTGTGACCTGATTCTTATAACATCCCCATATAACCCGGCAGAATTCTACGGGGAGTTATTCGGCAAGACTAACGGAGATTCCGTTGACGGTCTGGAACAGTTACTTAGAAGGATTACACTGACTGTTGAAATGGACACATCCCATATCAGGGCGGTTGAATATGATAGGGAGAAAAAAACTTACCGGGCTGTGGACAAGGCTGAAAAAGAAAACAAGTATTCCAAGCAATACCGGGAAAAGGACTGCCCCGACTGTAATCCAAAAGACCTTTTTGAATCCATGTTCTGTGAGGCTCCATGTGTGGAAACTGATAGTAACGCTTCTGTAGAAAGTGCGTAAGAAATATATAAAGATATTCTGCCAAGCTGAAACGCTGTGTCTGTATTTAGAAAAGATATATATTGCGGTAATTTTCCCGTTACTTAGTAAAAAGGAATGTTATCAGAAAGGAGAGGTATTTGCTATGTCAAAAAAGGGCATCAATCAAAATCTTAATCAATGCAATATCTTGTCTGCAATTACCTCTGATGATATAATAAATACAGACAACGTGCAGGAAGCAATTATGAACGCACAAAAAGAAAAGTTGTTATCAAAAATTCATCCCTATAAAATCACCGAGCCAAAATCCGAAAACGGACGGTGGCAGACATATTATAAGGATGCAAACGGGGAAAGGAAAATCATCCGCGCACAGACAAAAGACGCGCTAATTGAAAAACTTATCCCTATTTACTTTCAAGAATCGCACCTTGGCAAGTTAATCTTCTCTGATTTGTTTTTAGAATGGCTGGAATACAAGAAAACAGTTACTGATAGCTATAACACGATTATACGGCACAAACAGCATTACAGACGTTATTTTGAACGGTCGGAACTACATAGCAAGCCAGTCCGCCGGATTGATACTCTGTTTCTGGAATCCGAGTGCAACCGCCTTGTGAAAGAATACGCTATGTCAAGAAAAGAATGGAACAATGTAAAAACCATTCTGATAGGCTGTTTTGAATATGCAGTCAGGAAAAAGTATATTACAGACAATCCAATGGACGATGTGAAAATTCTTGTAAAATACCGGCAAGTGGTGAAAAAAACAGGAAAAACAGAAACTTATAATACGGAAGAACTGGAAAGCCTGAATAAATATCTTGATGAAATGTATGCCGAAACGGAAGACACGGTTTTTCTGGCTGTCAAAATAAATTTCCTGCTTGGTCTGCGGGTTGGCGAATTAGTAGCCCTCAAATGGGAAGACTGCCAAGAACTCCCCAACCTTCATATCGTCCGAGAAGAAGTCCGAAATCAGGAAACAAACAGATATGACGTGGTGGAGCATACAAAAACAAATTCTGACCGTCGTGTGATACTTGTCCCGAAAGCAATATCTATCTTGGAGAAAATACCAAAAGAGGGCAGTTATATCTTTATGAGAAATGGGGAACGGATTACTGCAAGGCAGATTGCTTATGTATTAGAGAAGTTTGCAGAACGTCAAGGTACACGCACAAAAAGCACCCATAAAATGCGGAAGACCTATGCAAGTAAACTTAATGCAAGTGGTGTTCCGCTGGATTGTATTCGGGAAATGCTGGGACATAGCAACCTTTCAACCACGCTTGGATATATATACAACCCGCTTACAGAATCAGAGACATATAACCTCATAACAAAGGCTTTATAGGCTGTCTTCAACTGTCTTCAAATTTGCAGACACATAAAAATAACGGAAATGCCGTATTTATCAGCATTTCCGCTACTTTAACCAGAGCGCGAGACGGGACTCGAA
>DNJW01000215.1:6701-6828 GCA_003488965.1 Lachnospiraceae bacterium
CACCCATAAAATGCGGAAGACCTACGCAAGCAACCTAAGCGCGAACGGCGTACCGCTTGACTGTATCAGGGAAATGCTGGGGCATAGCAACCTTTCAACCACTCTTGGATATATATACAACCCGCTT
>DNJW01000215.1:6934-9007 GCA_003488965.1 Lachnospiraceae bacterium
GCTCCACCAACTGAGCCACTCGCGCATATCTGATGCCAAAACCATATCAAAAATCTGATTCTGGCTATGCTGTACAATCATATAAACTGTACCAACAAAAATTATTTTACACTACCGCTTTTTATTTGTCAACAAAATTTTTCAGTTCAGCTTATTCAGCTGATTTTTATATTACTGTTCCGCTTCCCCTTGCTCCTCCGGCGCCGCCTCTGTTTCGGTTTCGGTCTCACCTTCCGGCGTCTGACTTTCCGATATCGCATCCACTACATTTCCGTCCTGGTCTACCCTGTCCCTATATTTTACACGATAAATTCTTCTCAGTGACTCATCAATCCGTTCTTCCGAAAGCATGCCGTCCCTTACTGCCGTCAGAACACCTTCGTAAGCCTCCCCGAAATTCTCCGGCATCAAAATCATATCAGCTCCTGCATTCAGTGCCATTATGGCAGCTTCAGCCGACTCATAATATTCTGTTATTGCCGACATATTCATGGCATCCGTAATCACAATCCCGTTATACCCCAGTTCCCCCCGGAGCATATTTGTAATTATTTCCTCCGATAACGAGCAAGGGGTATCATCGCCTATTATCCCTGGTATGGAAACATGACCCACCATGACTAAATGTACCCCGGCATCTATTCCCGACTTAAAGGGTATAAATTCCGAGGCTCTTAAATCATCCGCCGATTTTTCCAGCGTTGCCATCCCTTCATGAGTATCTTCAGCCACTGCTCCTATTCCCGGAAAATGCTTTAAGCAGGAACTAATCCCGGTATCCTGAAGCCCTCCTACTGCTGCAGAGACCATATCGCCTACCATTGCAGGCTCACTGCCAAAAGAACGCTTTCCAATAGCCGAGGAAGAGGCATCCGCCACAATATCTGCCACTGGTGCAAAATCCAGATTAAAGCCAAGTTCATAAAGATAAGAAGCAATTTCGGCTCCCGCATTATAGGCAGCCATTGTATCCCCTCCGGCACCTATATCGGCCATATCTCCTATTTCCGCCACTTCAATGCTGCTGTCTCCCACGCGCCTTACAGAACCGCCTTCTTCATCTACCGCCAGAAAAATCGGATATTTGCTCATACTGGCTGTTTTGGAAAGCATCTCCGTAAGCTGCTCTTTGTCCACGATATTCTGGCTGAAATAAACCAGCCCTCCAACTGCATATTTGTTCAGCGCCTCTTGGGTCGCATCCCCCGCGGTAATCACTTTTTCCACTCCCGTAATATCCTCAGGCCTTACTACAAACAGCCCTGCCACCTTGTCCTCCAAAGGCATAGATGCTATGGCAGTATCCACTATTTCTTCCAGCCAGTCCACATCCTCAGCCTGACTTTCCTCTATCGGAGCCGGCGGCTCAACCACAGCAGTTTCTTCTTCCTGCTGCTCCATTTCCTCCAGCTGGCGCTCCATTTCTTCCGCCTGCCTCCGCTCCGCAAGGATACCCATAAGCTTCCGGATTCCTATTACAGCCCCTACCACAATCGCCGCAAAAAAAATCACTACCGTTATATATGCTATAATCTGATTCCGTATTCTTCTTCTTCTTCTATACAGCCGTCTCTCATCAAATTCTCTATCTTCTCTCATAATTTACCCCGCAAAAAATATATAACTTATCATAACCCATTTTCACAGAAATTTCTACATTTATTTTCTTGCCGTATTTCAACATTCCAAACACTGTAAAAGAGGATATCAATCATACCGATTAATATCCTCTTCTAAACTATGCTATCCAATGGCTTATACCTCCGTTTTTCCATTTTTTTCTTTATTCAGTTTTATTCATTCTTCTCTTTCGTACCCTTTCCATTTTTCCTTTGTACTGCCTGTACTGCAACGGCTGATAATTTTTTCCTTCCGGATTCCTTTTTCCGGCTTAGACATTATCTTTTGTTCTTCGTTACCTCTTCCTATGTACTCGACTACGTTTTCTTGTGTTTATTCATTCTTTTGTACATCTAATGAATATATTAATTTACGTTTTCGGTGGTCCGTACCTCCCTTTCTTTAGTATTTTATCTATGTGAATTTCTTTTGTTTATGTACTTATTATAACCC
>DNJW01000399.1 GCA_003488965.1 Lachnospiraceae bacterium
CTGTGTTTCGCAATTACCTAATAAAAAGAATTTGGCGGAAAGGATGGAATAATAGTATGGAACAGTATATTGTAAACGGAAAAGTGTTTCTGGACGGGAGCTTTCAGGAAAAAACCATAGGAGTAGAGGGGGGATGCATCCGCATTCTTCCCAAAGAAGAAAAGCTTCAGGATGGGGTAAAAGTGTATGATGCAGAGGGGAAAAAAGTAGTTCCCGGCTTTATCGATGTGCATACCCATGGTGCGGTAGGTGTGGATGTGAATGCTGCCACAGCGGAAGAACTGGGGAAAATCGGACATTTTATGGCAACGCAGGGAACGACCTCCTGGCTGTGTTCGGTATTGACAGATACAAAAGAACAGACCTTATGGTGCATTGATGAATTTAAGAAGCATAAAAAAATGGAAAATGACGGCGCCAATCTCCTGGGCATCCATCTGGAAGGCCCTTTCCTGGCGAAAGAATTCAAAGGTGCTATGCCGGAACATCTTCTTAGGGATGCGGATGTGGAACTGCTTAAGGAATATCAGGACGCGGCGGAAGGAAATATCAGATATCTGACCGTTTCCCCGGAAATCGAGGGGATTGTGGATGCCATTCCGGCCATCAGGGATTTGGGAATCGTAGTGGCAATCGGACATTCCGGGGCGGATTACGATACTTCCATGAAAGCCATTGAAAACGGAGCGGCATCCTGTACCCATATTTTCAACGCTATGAAGCTGCTGCACCAGCATTTCCCGGCAATTATGGGAGCAGCCATGGAGTCTGACATTTATTGCGAAGCCATTTGTGACGGGCGCCATCTGCATCCGGGCGTAGTGCGTCTTTTGATTAAAACCAAGGGGCTTGACCGGGTAGTGGCAATTACCGATTCCATTATGGCAGCAGGGCTCCCCGACGGAAATTACAAGCTGGGCGTAAATGATGTAGTGGTTGTGGACGGCGATGCAAAGCTGGCGTCTAACGGGGTACGCGCCGGAAGTACATTGACCACAGGGCAGGCATTGAAAAATATTATGGCGTTTACAGGAAGACCGATAGAAGAGGTACTGCAGCTTCTGACCGTGAACCCGGCGAAATTAATCGGCGTCTTTGACAGGAAGGGTTCCATTGCCGAAGGCAAGGATGCGGATATTGTTATCCTGGATGGGGAAAACAATGTGGCAGATACCTTTGTTATGGGGAAACAGATAAGCAGACAATAGGCTGAAACAGAGAGGAGATAAATTTATGGCATTAACACCATTGAGACCGTTGCTGGAGGCGACGGATAAATATCATTTTGCCCAGGGCGCATTCAACGTAAATGCGGTTGCCCAGGCAAAGGCGGTAATCGAAGTGCATGAAATGTTCCGTTCGGCGGCAATTTTACAGGGAGCGGACCTTGCCAACGGATTTATGGGCGGAAGGACAGATTTTATGAATGCTACCCTGGAGGATAAAAAAGCCGGGGCGAAGAATATAGCGGCTGCAGTTAAAAAATACGGGGAGAATTCCCCTGTGCCGGTGGTTCTCCACTTGGACCACGGCAAGAATTTTGACTCGGTAAAAGCGGCGGTTGAGGGCGGTTATACATCCGTCATGATAGACGGTTCTTCCCTTCCTTTTGAAGAGAATATCGAATTGACGCGGGAGGTAGTAAAATATGCCCATGAGAGAGGAATTACCGTAGAAGGGGAGCTGGGTGTGCTGGCGGGCGTGGAAGACCATGTATTTTCCGCATCCTCTACCTATACCAATCCTTTGAATGCGGTGGAATTTTTCAAAAAAACAGGGGTGGACTGTCTGGCAATTTCCTATGGCACCATGCACGGCCCTTCCAAAGGGAAAGATGTAAAGCTGCGGAAAGAAATTGCAATTGCCATTAAGGAATGCATGAATCATGAGAATATTTTCGGCGTGCTGGTGTCCCACGGTTCCTCTACGGTTCCGAAATATATCGTAGATGAAATCAATGCTCTGGGCGGAGATGTAAAAAATGCTTACGGCATTTCCATAGAGGAATTGAAACAGGCAATTCCCTGCGGAATCGGAAAAATTAACGTAGATACGGACATACGCCTGGCAGTGACAAGAAACATGAAGGAATTTTTTGCAAAATATCCGGAAAAACAGAACAGTCCGTCTATAGGTAAAATCTATGAACTTCTGGAGAAAAATAAGACCCAGGTGGACCCCAGGGTATTCCTGACTCCTATTATGGAAACTCTGATGAAGGGTGTCGTGCCGGATGAAGATGTGGCGGCCATTACAGGCTGTATTGAAGCAGGAGTGAAAGAAGTGGTAGGAACCTTAATCGTACAGTTCGGCTCGGTAGGGAAGGCACCGTTAGTAGAGAAGGTGACCCTGGACGAAATGGCTGAAAGGTATAAGAAGGCCGGGATTTAGGAGAAAAAACAGTTTTTCCCTTTGTATATAAATTGTACATAAAATTCCATGCGAGGATTATTACACAAATTAACATTGTTGGTTTTGTATAAAATGTCATCTTGTTAAGGACTAATTTTTGTGATAATCTATAATAAATTGAGTTTGTTGAGCAATTAATGAAGGCAAAAGTGAACAATAGCCTCAAGAGAGAAATCAGTATCTTTCTTGTGGCATCGGTTCGTTTTTGCGGGGAAGATTTTGCACAGAACAGCTGGCATAAGGATGGAAGCGGGCATCCTTATACAGCTGGGCGGAGGGGGAAAATCTGTAGAACCTTTCGGCAGCAGGCTGGATTAAGCAAATTGAAAAGGAAGGTGTAAAATGAGCGACGAAACAACAAAGAAAAAGAAAAAAGTAGCAATTAATGACAAAGTCTGGTTGTTGATTTCTTTATGTGCAGCATTGATTTTGTGGTATCTGCTTTCGCTGGGAGAGGCAACCGGAAGAAGCTTTCCATTTGTCAATAAAGTTGTGCCGGCAGTCGGAACAATGACGGAAAGGGGCGTATTCTGGAAGGATATCAAAAGCAGTATGCTCTGTGTGGCTGCAGGGTTTGGACTTGGATTTATAACGGCATTGCCGGTTGCCTTTTTAATGGCATGGTATATGCCTGTACAAAAAATAATTGAACCTTGGATTAATTTTATCCGTAACATTCCCGCGCTGGCATATGCGCCTTTGCTGGTAATTACGTTCGGTGTTGGGCAGAAGCCTGCAATCATTCTGATTTGGATTTGTACATTTATGACAATGAGTATTACGATTTATCAAGGTATCAAAAATATTGATGTTACTTTGATTAAAGCTGCGAGAGTGCTGGGGGCGAATGATTTTGATATATTCATGAAGATTATATGCCCGGCTACTGTGCCTTTTATTATTACAGCAATAAGATTAGGTCTCAGCGCTGCATTGACTACTCTGCTTGCAGCAGAATCTACCGGTGCACAAGCAGGTATTGGTATGAGAATCCGTTCTTTGTCTAACTCCTTTGAGTCTGCACCGATGCTGATGTATATTATTTTGCTTGGCATCATAGGTCTGATTCTTGTAAAGGTTATTGATATTATCGAAAGGAAATTAACGGGATGGCAGGAGAAGATAAGTTAGTAAAACTGAAAATTGACAATGTCTATAAAGAATATCAGGGACGCAACGGAAAAACAGTGGCATTGAACGGTGTTAACCTGGATATCATGGAAAATGAATTTATCTGTGTTGTCGGACCTTCAGGCTGCGGGAAGTCCACGCTGCTGAATATTATAGCAGGCTTGCTGGAACCTACCAGCGGAGCTGCATATCTGGACGGAAAACAGATTGAAGGTACTGGCGTGGAGCGCGGAGTTGTATTTCAGCAGTATGCGCTGTTCCCTTGGAGGACAGTAATTAAGAACGTTATGTTCGGGCTTGAAATGAAAAAAACTCCGAAGGATGAAGCGGAAAAGATTGCAAAAAAATATATTGAAGCGGTAGGACTGAAGGGATTCGAGAATGCATATCCGAAGGAATTGTCCGGCGGTATGAAACAGCGTGTTGCGATTGCCCGTGCCTATGCGGCAAATCCTGAAGTGCTGCTTCTTGACGAGCCTTTTGGCGCGCTGGACGCACAGACCCGTGTACAGCTTCAGACAGAGCTGTTAAATACTTGGGAACAGGAAAAAAAGACATGCTTTTTTATCACCCATGATGTGGACGAGGCAATTATTCTTGCGCAGCGCGTTATTATCATGAGCGCACGTCCGGGACGTATCAAAAGGATAGTAGATATTGACATTCCTTATCCGAGAACGCAGGAGACCAAGTCGGACGCACGCTTTTTGGAATTGAAGGCTGAAATCTGGAATGAAGTATATCAGGAGTTTCTTGAGGTTAAAAAATAAGTTTCCGGAAGTGTGGACAGAATCTTGTAAATTTTATATAATAGAAATAACTGCATGGCAGTTAAAATATTTTAAGGAGGAAATGTAAAATGAAAAAGTTTTTTGCGTTACTGCTGACAGCAGCCATGACATTTTCACTGGTAGCATGCGGCGGTTCAAGCAACGACAATGCTGCGGACACCAGTGCGGCACCGGCAGCTGAGGAATCTGCAAATGAGGAGGCCGAAGCTCCGGCTGAAGAACCGGCAGCTGAGGAACCTGCTGCAGCGGAAGAAGCGCCCGTAGAAACTGTAAAACTGAATGTTGCTTATATGCCTAACTATGCATCCCTTTGGTCGGTGCTTACAGCAATGGATCAGGGATTCTTTGAAGAAGAAGGTCTGGAAGTTACTCTTTGGGAATTTGCAGACGGTCCTTCGGAGATAGCAGCAATGGAAGGCGGCAGCATTGATTTGGCGTACATCGGACACGGCGCACATAGGCTGTGCATCAATGGTCAGGCTACTATTTTTGCTCCCAGTTCCGTACATAGCACAGACAGAATTATTATGCTGACCTCTCATGGACTGGAGTCATTGGATGATTTGGCTGGAAAGAAAGTTGCCTACAATGGCGGTTCGTCTTCTGAAACGGCATTAAACGGTGCATTGGCAGCTGCTGGTATTACAATGGACGATATTGAAGCATATGAAATGGATGCTACCAATATGGTTGCGGCAATGAATTCTGGTTCGGTAGATGCATGTACTGCTTGGAATCCGTACAGCAATCAGATTCTGGAGAACAATGAAGATGCAGTGGAACTGGAGTTTTCCACAAATGCTGTAAATTTGTCAAGCTGGATTTGTCTGCCTAGCTATGCAGAACAGAATCGTGATGTACTGGTTCGTTTCAGCCGCGCTCTTTATAAAGGAATGCAGTATTCTTCTCAGCAGGAAAACTGGGATTATGCAGTTGGTCTTTATGCGACACAGTGTGCAAAGGATAAAGAGGCATGTCTGGTTGAAACCGGCGATGCAACATGGTTCAGCGCGGATGACGTAAGGACAGGTATTGCTGATGGCACAATGCAGGAATACTATACAAAACAGCAGCAGATGTTTATTGACAGCGGCGATGTAGAAGAAGAAGTGCCTTTGGAGAATTACGTTCTATTTGATGTAATGGAAGAAGCTTTAGCTGAATAAAAAGGTATGGAGCCCTACGGAGCAGTGGAGTAGTCTGTTCCGTAGGGTTTTCTGTTTTTCTTTTGAAAATTATCAAAAAGGAGTTTTTATGAAGATATCGCATGAAACCGGCGCATCAAAGACGATTCTTTTTGCGGCAGAAGAACTGGGCGGCTATTTGCGCAGGATGGTAAAAGAACTGCAGGAAGGAGAGTTTGAAATCCGTCTGATAGATGATTCGGAGGTCTTTCCCACAGAAAGCAATGACAGTTTTAGGGTTCAGATTGGGAAGAATGGGGGATGTATTACCGGCAATAACGACAGAAGCGTTCTTTTGGCAGTTTATGATTATCTGCACTATCTGGGCTGCCGTTTTCTTTTGCCGGAGAAAAAATATGAAATTGTACCTATAATAGAAAAAGAAAAGATGGAAGCATCTTATGAGAAGCGGGCATCGTTTTATTATCGGGGCGTATGCATTGAGGGAGCGGATTCTTTTGAAAATATTATGAATTATATTGAATGGATGCCAAAGGTAGGTTTTAATAGCTTTTTTCTTCAATTCAAATCGCCTTATGCATTTTTAGAGCGCTGGTACAGTCATCTGGAAAATCCTTATGCAGAGGCAGAAAACTATACGCCGGAGGATGCGCAAAGTGACATGAAGCATTTTGAGCGGGAAATCAAAAAGCGTGGGCTTATGCTTCATAAGGCCGGACATGGCTGGACAGGAGAGGCGCTTGGATATCAGACGGTATCTTGGAATGTTGAATCGGCAGAAAAGAACGGACAGCTTACCCACAGAATGGCGATGCTCAATGGAAAGAGAGATCTTTATGGAGGTGTTCCCGCTAATACTAACCTTTGTTACAGCAATGCCGATGCCATAGAGACGTTTGTAAATCTGGTGGTGGATTATGCGAAGGAAAATCCAGATATGGATTATCTGCATGTGTGGCTTGCAGACGAATATAATAATCTCTGCGAATGCGATGACTGCAGCCGGACAACGTTGTCGGACCAGTATGTGGAACTTTTAAATGAAATTGACAAGAGACTGACGGAAGAAGGGCTGGATACTCATATTGTCTTCCTGCTTTATCAGGAGCTGCTGTGGCCTCCTGTCGTAAAACGGCTTCACCATCCGGAGCGTTTTGTTTTAATGTTTGCTCCAATTAGCAGAACCTTTGAAAAGAGTTATGAGCTTGGCGGCATCAAAACTTCGATACCGGTTTTTAAAAGAAACCATAATACACTGCCTACGAGTCTGTCAGAGAATATAGCGTTTTTAAGAGGATGGCAGAAAATTTTTAAGGGTGAAAGCTTTGTATACGATTATCCATTGGGCAGGGCCCATTATGGAGATTTTGGTTATGTACATATCGCCAGGGTCATTTATTCAGATATACAAAAGCTGGAGCAGATGGGACTGAATGGCTATATCAGCTGTCAGGAATTAAGAGCTGCGCTGCCCAATGCTTTGCCTAATTATGTGATGGCATATACACTGTTTCAGAAAGAAACGGAGGAACAGGAGCTTATAAAAGAATATTTTTCGGGATGCTATGGAGAATCTTGGGAGAGTGTCTTGGCTTATTTGACAGAACTGTCCCGTTTAAGCAGCTGTGATTATATAAATGGAAAAGGGGAACGCTGCAGTCAGGATATAGCCGGACGTATGGAAAGTATATCCCGGTGCTGTCTTGCGTTTGAAGAGGAAATCAGGAAGCACCGTGATGAAAAGGACGGCTGGGAAAATGGTTTCTGGGAAATCTTGGAGTATCATAGAAATTATATTATATTGTTTTCCAAGGCATTGCGGGAACTTGCTTTAGGAAACGAAAAACAGGCATACTTAAACTGGAAGGCAATGAGAGAATTTATTTGCAGAAATGAGGAGAAGTATCAGCCGTTTTTGGATGTTTACCGTATTTTGGAGGTTACCCGTAAATACACGAAGATACGTGAACCGCAGGAGATATAAATAGAAAGCTTTTAAAATAATGAATTTGGATGAGGAATGCCGTATTGCAAGCGCATATTGGTAGTGGTGGGGGAGGGAAAGGAGCGGATGCCAATGCTGGTTGTATTGCTCGGAATTTTTATGGCAACTTCTATTTTTGTATGCACAGCTCCATACAGAGGAAATATGCTGTTAAGGCGGCACATAGGGCATACAGCGAGTAGTGGAGAAGGTCATTTCCTACTTGATTTGAGCAGAAAAAGAAGCAAGAAATTTTTTTCCCTTTCAGGAATGTGTATCTGCCTGGTGCTGGAGTTTTGCGGCATTTTGTTTTTTGCGGTTAAAAAAGACGGCTGTCCTAGGGAAATGCTGGAGTTTCTTTTTATGTCCATGCAATTGAAAACTGCAATTCAGCATTTGTCAATACCTTTGAATATAATAGGTTATATGACAGCCATAGGAAGGTATTTGTTTCCATTTTTCCTTTTGCAGATAGCTATGCGCTATTCCGTAATTTTTGGAATACGGCGGAAATCTTTGATTAAAAAAATTTCTGCTGTTTTACCAGCAGTGTCTTTAGTTATTTATTATCCGGGAATTTATAAGGAAATTACGCTGCATAGCCCTGGTATACAGGATATATTGGCAGAATTTTCATATTTTTGGATTTTGCTGTATATATCCATAGCGTTAGATTTACTGATATATGAATATTTTTCCATAAAAATAGCATCTTTCCGCCGGCAGTTCAGTTTTCTTGTCATATGCATGATATCTTTTTCAGGATTATATCTGCTGTATTGCGGGCAGGATCCGGGACAGATATATGGATTTTATGATAGCTCTTATCAATGGAAGAGAGGAATTGGATATCTTCAGGATATATGGAATATAAAAGTATACTATCTGTTGGTGTTTGTGAATATAGTCTGCGGTATTGCAGGTTTTATCAGCTTGTGGTATTATACGAAGAAAAATTGTACAAATGATATGGAAGAAGAGGTATTGGAGCATAAATACGGTGTGGCCCGTATAGGGACTCTGGCGTTTGTCCATAGTACAAAGAATCAGCTTTCTGCAAACCGAGCCATATTTAGAGGGATGGACGGGATGGATATAGACAAAAAAGAAGATATTAGGAAAATGCAGGAATATATTACGGTTTTGGAAGATATCAATGAGACGATGCTGGAACGGATAGAGACGCTTTACCAATCGGTGAAATTAAATTCTTTTTATATGGTATCCTGCCGGATGGAAGAAGTCATAGCGGGTGCATTGGAAAGATTTCATAGCAGATTCCCCGATATACCTGTGGAGATAGTGCTGGGTTCCAATGCGCTTGTTCTTGTGGACAAAATACGTTTGTGTGAGGTGATTTACAGCCTTTTAGTAAATGCACAGGATGCGGTGGAAGCAGCTAAGAGGGGAGAAGAAGGAAAAATTGCTCTGTTAAGCTATGAGGAAAGACTATACACTGTGATTGAAATTAGGGATAACGGTACGGGAATTCCAAAAGCGACTATGAAAAAGATTTTTGAGCCTTTTTATACGAGTAAAAATAAAAACCATAACTGGGGGATGGGGCTGTATTATGCGAGAGTAATTGTAAAAGGACATCTAGGAAGCATGAGGGTGGAAAGCAAAGAGGGCAGAGGCAGCAGCTTTTATATTATATTGCCTAAATATATATCTTAATTCAGGCTGACAGCAATAGGAAGCTTATATTTAAGAAGTTCCTAAATGGAAAGACAACTAAGGAAATATTGAGAGAGGTAGTCTATGGTATTTTTTGGAAATAAGAAACATGGTGAAGAAAAGACAGAAAAAGGAATCATATGGAAGGAGGCACAAAGCGATTTACCGGATAAGATAACTAAAAAGCTGGGTAATTTAAATGCCAATATTCTGGAAATGAATTATATTGCGGATGATACGAATGTAGCCATTAATGCGATTGGAAATTCCATAGATATTATTAATGACGGCAACAGTGAACTGGCGTCCCGTACGAGAGAAATCAATCAGACTACAGTGAAAATCGGAAATGCTATCGAGAAAACCGGCGGCTATGTAGAGGAACTGGATACGGCTACCCAGAATATGTTAAACAGCAATGAGGAGGTCATGGGAATTTTCCGGGAACTGATTGAGGAAAATGCCAATACGGAAAACTGTATTGAAGAGATTGCTGTTAATACGATGGAAACGAACCGTTCCACTCAGGAAATTCAGCAGGCAATCGACATGATTAACAGCATTGCCAGCAAAACAAATCTGCTTAGCCTGAATGCATCCATAGAAGCGGCCAGAGCCGGAGAAGCGGGGAAAGGATTTGCCGTTGTTGCGGGAGAAATCCGTGCATTGGCGGAGCAAAGCAGAAAAAGCGCCGAGGAAATCGGAAAGATTATTGCGGATTTGGAAGAAAAATCTAATAAATCGGTTTCCAATATCAAGATGGTACAAGGGGCTTTTCAAAAACAGACGGAAAGCCTGGAGCAGACAGATTCCATGGTAGGACAAGTGAACGGCCTAATTCATGGCGTGGCAGAAAAGGTAAAGCAGATTGAAGCCAATACCAATGAGCTGAATAAGGAAAAAAATTTTATTATTCAAAACATGGAGTCTCTCGAAAAACTCAGCGACAGCAATTATTCTGCAACGGAAAATATTGTTTTCCGTTTTAGAAGTATTGTCAGTAATGCACTGGGTATCGGAAAGAAATCTTTGCAAATAACGAATATTCATGATGAAATGAAGAAAATCTGTACGGAGAATTCCGTACATGGCAGAGGAAGGCAGGGGCAAGAAAAAGAAGAACTGAATGTGGCATATATGCCGAATTACGGCAGCCTTTGTGCTGTTGTACCGGCAATTAAACTGGGATACTTTGAAAGGGAAAATCTTAATGTTAAACTGTACGCATATGCCAACGGGCTGGAAATTATAAAGGCAATGGAAGAGGGGAAAATTGATTTTGGATATGTCGGCAACGGGGCACATAAATTCTGCATTAAGGGCAGGGCGTGGATTGTGGCAATGTCCCATCTGTCCAATGCGGAGGCAATTATAGGAAGCAGGAAGAGCGAAGTAAGGACGGTAGCGGATTTAAAAGGAAAAAGAATCGGAAATGTGGAAAATTCCTCCAGTGAATCAATTTTGCGGATTGCTTTGGAAACAGAGGGGATAGCTTTTGACGAGGTGAATATTATAAATATGAAACCGGAGGAAATAAAGGATGCGATGATACGGGGGAGTATTGATGCCTGTGCGGTCTGGTCGCCTTATACGCTGGAAATATTGAAGCAGATGGGGAATAACGGGGCAGTGATCGCCAATAATATGTCATATTCCAATAAAACGGCATCGATTTCTTCATGGATTGCCTTGCCGAAATATGTCAAAGAGAATCCGGATAAAGTCCTTCGTTTTACAAGGGCGATTTATGGAGGAATGAATTACAGGGCAGTAGAAGATAATGTAAGAAAGGTGGCAGACTGGATTGCCGAGGTTACGGCCATAGATAAGGAAAGCGCCTATGAGCAGCGCAGAGACGCGCAGTGGCTTACACCGGGTTTTGTAAGCGTAGGTGCAAAAAGAGGCGATGTGGCAAAATTTTATGAAATACAGCAGAAAGAATTTGCGGCATCCGGTGCGGTGGATAAAGCGGTGCCTGTAGGGCAGTATGTATTGCTGGATAATATGGTAAAAGCGGCCCAGTAATTACATATATTTATGAAGAACCGGAACCAGACCGTCGTGATTGTTGTCGGTCTGCGTGATAAGGGCAGCAGCTTCCTTGACGCAGTCCTTGGCATTTTGCATGGCAATGCCCAGACCGGCGGCCTGAAGCATGGATATGTCGTTGGCCTCGTCCCCTGCCGCCAAAGCATGGGAGAGGGGGATGTGAAGCAGTCCGCAAAGTTTATGGACGGCAGAGCCTTTGCCGGAGGAAGCAGGAAAGATTTCCAGATATTTATCATTGGAGTATAGCAGGTTCAGTTCTCCTTCTGTTAAAGGAAGGAGAGTCTGACGGAAGCGCTCCAATTTTTCTTTGTCATGGATTTCGATAGCGATACATTTGCACGGTTCTTTGTCAAGGGCGCTCAATACATCTTCGCAAATGATAACAGGAGTATGGATGGCATGTCTGTAATAAAGAAGTTCCTCGTTATCGACAGGACTGACAATATGGGTATCGGTATAGGTATGGCAATGGACGCCTTGTTCTTTGGCAATCCTAAATACGAGGGCTGTCTGGGGAAAAGTGAGGGCTGTCCGGTATATGATGCTGCCGCTGTCACAGTCATAGATTTCGCCGCCGTTGCAGCCGATTAAGTACATGCCCGGAAAATTTAGGCCGAGGGTATTGCGCACATCGTTTACGCTATCTATGGCCCGGCCGGAACTGAGGACAAGTTTATTGCCGGCGGCTGTCCATTGCGTTAGAGCGGCTCTGGTGGCAGGAGTGATTTGCTTGTCTGTTGTCAGAAGAGTTCCGTCTAAGTCGGTAAAAAATATTTTAGGGCAGAAAATGCTCATATCGTTGGGTCCCTTTCAAAGTTTTTGGTTATTAGGCGGTTGCAAAATACAGGGATTCTGCACTTGTCATTGTGCAGCTTGTATATTCCAACAGAGACGCGCTTTCGCTCCGCGATTACC
>DNJW01000023.1 GCA_003488965.1 Lachnospiraceae bacterium
AAAATTGTATCCATCATACCCGGCATAGATGCCCTTGCACCCGAACGGACAGATACTAACAGCGGGTTCTCCGTATCCCCGAATTTCTTCCCCTGCTTTTTCTCAAGCCCTTCCAGTGCTTCAAAAATCTGCGCTTCAATTTCTTCCGAGATTTTCTTTCCCTGATTGTAGTAATCCGTACATGCTTCTGTTGTTACCGTAAACCCCTGCGGTATCGGCAGCCCCAGCCTTGTCATTTCTGCCAGGTTTGCACCTTTTCCCCCTAAAAGGTTTCTCATGTCTGCACTGCCTTCTTCAAATAAATACACCCATTTCGCCATTCTCTGCCCTCTCCTTACATAATATTTTCTAACAGAATTTTTCTGTCCGCCGGTTTTCTATGGGAATATCCGGCGGCTTGTTCTGCTGACGATATTTTATTATATCATATTATTTCTGCTTTGTACTCTAAAATCAAAAATTTTTCCATTTTCTGCACCATATTTTGTTTCTGCTCACACCGTGAACCATTCTTTCAGAAGTTCGCTTTCTCCTCCTGACAGCGGAACACGGTAAAAATAGTCGTTATTTCCCGTTTTCTCATCCGTTTCCGCAATTGCCTCATAATATAGATAACCGTCTCCCGGTGCAAAATGCATAATTCCCCAATATTCCCCTTCTTTCAGGCTCCCAATCTCCCTTATGCCTCCATCCTCCAGCAAAACGGCGATAATCTTTCCGTTTAATACGGTATACGCCTCCCCTTCCTGCACCAAAACAGAATAATTGGAAGAACCGGTAAAATCCACAAGGATTTCTTTTTCTATTTTCCCGGAATCCCCGTCCCTTATCTGCAGGCGGTATGTATAGGTGCGGTAATCATAGCTGTTCGGCTTATCCACAAGGGTAAAACAGTAAAATTTTCCTTCCGCAAAAGTAACACTGTCTATATACCCTTCCTCATCCGTTTCCGCAAAAGAGACCAGGGTCTCATCCCTGCCGTTTTTCATCCTGATACGGCCTAATATATTTCCGGTATTCCCATCCGTACCTTTATAATAAACATAATTTCCGTCGTATCCTAAAATTTCATCAATACGGTCAGTCTTAAGCCGTCCCCCTTTTTTTGTATTCACATTCACATAGGCATAACGCATACGGTAGCTGTCGTCATATTCATAACCGTAAAAAATCATGTCTCCTATCAGTTTTTCATGTCCCGCCCCTGCCAGGAAAACGTCCTCTGCCAGTACTTCCTCATTGCTCCCGTCCATATCGGAACGTTTGATTTCCAGCAGTTCATCCGTCAGGCTGTCATAAGCCTCCTGGATTTTTTCCACATAATATACTTTATCCTCCCATATCGTGAAAATACTGCTTTCCTGCACAATCGCCTGCCCATATGGTGCATTCACACCGGCATATACCGCTCCCTCATAGGAGCACATATTCGAAAAACCCCTGAGAGGCCGGTATAGCGGCGCCGGCAGCCGGTTCATCCATATAGAAACGAAAATTCCCGCTGCCAGCAAAACAACTGCCGCCCCTATTATGCAAATTTTTATTCTTCCTTCTTTTCCCTTTATCCTCATTTTTTTCCCATTTCCGCGCTACTTTTTGCGTATAACAAGTTTATGCCAAACAATACGCAGACACAAATCTTGCCTCTTATGCACCATGCATCCATTGCCTATTCTTCTACCTTAGTATCTGCATCCGTTGCCTATTCTTCTATCTTGGCATCTACATCCAGCGCCTCCATCGTCTGTCTGATATCTTTTGCAGCCTTTGATACGCGGGAAATTATCCAGATATCGGATATTCCATCGTAAATAAGGAAAATACCGATTAGCATGACAACTGTACTCACCGCATCAAAAGGATTGCATATCAGCAAGATTCCCAATCCTGCCGTCACAATTCCAAGCAGCAATGCCACCCACCACTTGCTATACTGGTTACGGAACAGTTCCAATGCCTGAACCAGATTATGCACCCCGTGTATTGTTACTATTACTCCCACAATAACCGGCACAATCATAATCAGAACCTCTGGTTTTAAAATAATCCACCCGCCGACTACCGTCAGCACGATACCCACCAGCAGACTAATCTGAGAAACAAACCTTCCATCCCTTTCCACAAAATAAGTCACCAGATTCACGACTCCGCTCAATGCCAGCACAACCCCAAGACCAATACATACCACCTGTGTGGATACATCCGGCCATATCACCAGCATCATTCCAAACAGAATGCAGAACACTGCCGACAAAAGATAATTCGCTTTTAACCCTTTCAAAAACTGATACATTGACATCCTCTCCTTTTCCATAAAAAAATTGCTCTCTCACGGCCTCATTTGGCGTATATTTTCTCAATATCCCCAACCAGCTGCTCCACATCCTCTTTCTTCGTAGCCCAGCTGGTGCAGAATCTTACCGCGCTATGTTCCTGGTCCACCCTTTGCTGATAAGAAAAACTGTATTTTTCCTTCCATTTCTCCAGAATATCATCCGGCAATATGGGGAAAAGCTGATTGGTAGTATTCTCCACCAAAAAAGGAACCCCTGCCTTATGAAACGCTTCCCGCAGTTCTTCCGCCAATCCGTCCGCATGGCGGGAAATTTTCATATACAGACCGTCTTCCAGCAGCGCAAGGAACTGAAGTCCTAAAAGCCTGCCTTTCGCCAGCATGCCGCCCTTCTGCTTTATCATATAACGGAAATCCTCTTTCAGAAATGGATTGGTAATGACTACAGCTTCCCCGAACAATGCTCCCACCTTTGTTCCCCCGATATAAAACACATCGCATAAACGTCCCAAATCCTCCAAAGCGAGGGTATTGTCCGAAGCAGCCAGAGCATATCCCAGCCTTGCTCCATCCATAAACAAGAACAGCCCGTTTTTTCTGCAAACCCCGGCAAGCTCTTCCAGTTCCTCTTTCCTGTATATGGTTCCCAGCTCCGTGGATTGGGAAATATATACCATTTTGGGCTGTACCGTGTGTTCCCGGTCCGAATCCTCCATATGTGCCCGGCAATAGTCTTCCACCTGGCCGGCCGTTATTTTTCCGTCTTCGGAAGAAAGGGCCAGAACCTTATGCCCGCAGGCTTCAACCGCTCCTGTCTCATGTATATTAATATGCCCTGTCCGGGCCGCTATTACACCTTGATACGGGCGCAGCCCCGCTGAGATAACTGTCAAGTTTGTCTGGGTCCCTCCGACCAGAAAATGCACATCTGCATCCGTCCTGCCGCAAAGTTTCTTAATCAGTTCCTTTGCCTGCATGGAATAACCGTCCCTCCCATAGCCTTCCGTCTGTTCCATGTTGGTCGCCGCTATTTTTTCCAGCACCTTCTCATGTGCACCTTCACTGTAATCACAGTTAAAACGTATCATTTCTCCCTTTCCCTTCTTTCAACCTTCTCCAGATTTCTATTTCCACATACCTATTATTTTACCGAAATTTCTCTATAACACAAGCTTTTTTTTAGATACTTCCCCCGGTTCGAAAAATGCCCCTCTAAAGACATTTTCCGGTTGTCCCACCAGCCATTTTGCGCTATAATCAGAATAATAAACAGTCAATTGCCAAACCAGAAGGGAGACATCTATTATGACAACATCCATTACACGAGAGGAAGCTCTCTCCTTGCTGAAAAAATACAACAAAGAACCCTTTCACCTTCTCCATGCATTTACTGTAGAAGGCGTCATGCGCTGGTATGCAAAGGAGCTTGGATATGAAGATGAAATCGAATACTGGGCGCTTGCCGGATTATTGCATGACGTGGATTTCGAAGTCTATCCAGAAGAACACTGCAAAAAGGCGCCGGAGCTTTTAGCCGAAATCAATGCCGGCGATGACCTGACCCATTCCGTATGCAGCCACGGGTATGGCATATGCTGCAACGTCGAACCGGTACATCTGATGGAAAAGATTCTGTTTGCCGCAGATGAGCTGACCGGCCTTATCGGCGCCGCCGTTAAAATGCGCCCTTCCAAAAGCGTGATGGACCTTGAGGTTTCCAGCCTGAAAAAGAAATTCAAGGACAAACGGTTTGCCGCCGGATGTTCCAGAGATATTATCAAGCAAGGAGCGGAACTGCTCGGATGGGAGTTGGACGAACTTTTTTCCAAAACAATTGATGCCATGAAATCCTGCGAGGCAGACGTTGCACGGCAGATGGAGGAGGTATGAATTTCCATGGATAAAAAACAACAGCAGCCCACCGGCCGCCCTTATGCCAAACCAAAACGGGCTGCCGCCTGGATATGCATCATTGCCCTTGCCGTTCTTTATATTGCAACTTTCCTTACTGCGATACTGGATACCCCCGGCTCCGGCACCGTATTCCGCACTTGTCTCGGCGCCACCATCGTCCTCCCCGTCCTGCTATGGATGTACCTATGGCTCTACAGCAGAATACGCGAAAGAGAAACCGCCCCCAACAACGACAACACCCCCAAAAACTAACAATGCCGCCTTGCGGCATTCGCCAAATGCTCGTACAAGTGCGGCACCTGGCTCATTGCCCACGGAAATCAACGGGAAAACGCCGCATTTCAGGCGTTTTTCGGCATGAAACTTAGTACTTCTCCGCGAAGCAGCC
>DNJW01000297.1 GCA_003488965.1 Lachnospiraceae bacterium
ATCACTGAGTTTCGCAATTGCCTATATAAGCGTCAGCGGAGGAAAGGAGACTGTTTTATGCCGGGAATATCTGGGAGAATAGGGAAAAGAAGACGGAAGGAACGGCTGGAAAGAGCGGCGGAAATATTGTTTTATTTTCTGGTGTTTGCTTCTATTTTGTGTTTTGCCATGGTGCAGACGTATGGCGACCCGCCGGATGAGATTAACCGGTTCAAGGTAGTCAAATACATATATAATCACGGTACGCTGCCTCATGGGGCGGATCCGGAAGTGCTGCTGGCGGGATATGGGGCCTCATATGCCTTTCAGCCGATGTTGACTTATATTATTCAGGGCTTCCTGCTGCGTTTTTTAAGGCTGTTTACGGAGGACAGTTATATCCTTCTGCTTTCGGCGCGGATGGTCAATGTCTTTTTCGGGGTGCTGATGGCTTACTTTGTCAAAAAGATTGCGGAGGAAGCGTGGAAGGATGCCTGGCTTCAGTGGACGTTTACGCTGCTGGTGGTTTTTCTGCCCCAGAATATTTTTATTCATTCCTATGTGAATACGGATTCCATGGCCATGCTTTCCGTTTCTATTATTTTCTATGCGCTGCTTAGGGCGCAGCGGACGGATTATGACAGGAAGAACTGTCTGCTTCTGGCGGCGGGAATTGTTCTGTGCGCCATGTCCTATTACAATGCCTATGGGATTATTCTGGCGGCTATGCTGCTGTTTTTCATCCGCTATATCCATCTGGACGGGAAATTATGGATAGAATGGAAGCCGATGCTGCGGAAAGGATTTTACATTTCCCTGATTGTGCTTCTGGGAATCGGCTGGTGGTTTGCGCGGAATGCCGTACTTTATGGCGGCGATATCATTGCCATGAATGCAAGGAGGGAATGTGCCATTTTGACGGCAACAGAGGAATACAATCCCTTAACCCGGTTTACTTATCAGAATGTCGGGAAAAGTATAAAGGAAATGCTGTTTGATACGGGATATATTACCTTGCTTAGAGACAGTTTTATCGCCATGTTCGGGCCGATGATAATCCCTACCCATGGTTTGATTTATATTTATTATAAGAGACTTTGGATAGTGGCCTGCGCAGCCGCTCTTCTTCCGGCGGAAAAGATAAAAACCGCTTTTATTAGAAGGCGCGGAAGGAAATATGCGGGAATCAATCCGGCCAAAGAGGTTGGATATTGGGAGATGGCCGAAGAAAGAGACAAAGTGAAAGTGTTTGGAAAAGATAAGGCGGCCTTTTATATCTGTATGGCAATGTTCTGTGCAATTACTATAGGACTGAGCATATATTATTCCTATACCTGGGAGTTTCAGCCCCAGGGAAGATATATTCTGCCTATACTGATTCCGTTTATGTACCTTGTGGCGACAGGGATAGGGAAAATATATTTGCTGGCCGGAAGCATAAAACCAGTTATCGGAAAACTGCTTTGCCTTGGTATTATGGCTTATGTTATGGCGGCATTTTCCTATAGTGTGTTCGACCGCTTTCTGCCGTATTATATGGAAGGGGAGAATATGTTTTCCCTGTTTGGGAAAAGCCTGCTGTTGTAGACAGGGGCATCCTTGACCGGAAAACTATTTAATGCTAAGATAAACTATCAATAATGAAAAGCGAAGGAGACGAAAGCAATGCCGGTTAGAGTACACAATTTTCTGGGAAGGCTGGGATGGAATGCGAGAAAATATTTTCCCATGCTGTCGAGCGAAAGCTACCTGAAGCTTCAGTTCGTGACGAGAAGGAAGCTGCAGAAGAATTATATAGAATATTTTATGGGTGCAAAGGAGGTTCCGCAGCCTCTGGTGGTGAATCTGGAGACAATCAACCGCTGCAACAGTACTTGTGAATTCTGTACGGCGAACAAAAATGCGGAAAAGCGGCCTTATAAGAGGATGGAGGATGAGCTTTTTTACAGCATCATCGACCAGCTGGCGGAGTGGAATTATAAAGGGCATCTGACGATGTATGGTAATAATGAACCTTGGCTTGATACCCGTATTGTGGAATTTCATAAATATGCCAGAGAGAAGCTGCCGGAGGCATTCATTTTTATGTCAACGAACGGGCTGCTGTTGGATGTGGACAAGGTAAAGGCTGTGATTCCGTATGTGAATCAGCTGATTATTAATAATTATTGTCTGGATATGAAGCTGCATGATAATGTACAGGTGATTTATCAGTATATCAAAACCCATCCCGATGAATTCAAGGATGTGGATATACTGATACAGATGCGTTATTTAAAGGAAGTGCTTACAAACCGGGCGGGCAGTGCGCCGAACAAGCAGGCTACGGGCAAGGTAATAAAAGAAACTTGTCTGATGCCTTATACCGATATGTGGATTATGCCAAACGGCAAGCTGGGCATCTGCTGCTGTGATAATTTTGAAGTGACGGATTTGGCGGATTTGCATGAAACACCGTTAAAGGACGGGTGGAACAGCGGGAAATATAAGACACTCAGGGAGGCTATCCGGACAGGGCGGCAAAATTATCCGTTTTGCAGGCATTGTGATTTTATCGATGCCGGACTGCGTATGGACGCGGTGGATGATGTGCTGAAAAACCGGGGAGCCATGCATGGGGCAAGGCAGTCCATGTTTAAACATTAAGGGAATGCGCGGGATTGTACGGCTGAAAGGCATAAGAAGACGGAAAAGTCAGGAAAATGGGGATTATGAACAAGAAAAATAAGGGGATACTGGCTGTCCTGCTGCTGTTTGGCCTATTGCTGTCAGGAGGGCTTACGGGCTGCGGCGGAGCCGGGCAGAAATCGGAAAATCTGGAGAAGGATGGATTAAACCAGGAAGAAAACAGCCGGACGGAGAAGGAGGATGTCCGGGAAGCAGATACGGAGCAGGGGATGGAACTGCCCCTGGCGGGAAAAAAGCTGTCTATCTGCGGAGACAGCATTTCTACATTTACCGGATATATCCCTGACTATTACAGCAAATATTATCCGGAAATGGGAGAGATTACCGATGTGAAGGATACATGGTGGATGCAGGTGCTGGAGCGGACGGGAATGGAACTGTGCCGGAATGCGTCTTATTCGGGGAGCACGGTAAGCGGACTGTCTTTGGATGAGGAGGACGGAAGATATGCCTGCGGAAACCGGAGAGTGGATGATTTATGCGGCGAATCGGGGGAGCCGGATATTATTCTGATATTGATGGGAACCAATGATTTGCTGATTGACGTTCCTCTCGGCGCTTATGATGGGGTATCTGCGGTGGAGGAAGGGAACATTGAGACTTTCAGCGAGGCTTATGCCCTTATGCTGGATAAAATGATTCGCCGTTATCCGGAAGCGGATATCTATTGCTGTACGATTGCAGAAGTGGGAAGGCAGAATGAAGAAGGGGACAGCTATGCCTACACCAATATTCATAACACTCAGGCAAAGGATTACAATGCATGGATAGAAGCGGTGGCAACGGCAAAAGGGGTTCCGGTGATTGACGTATATGGATGCGGGATTACATCCGGGAATATTATGGAGTATACGACAGAGGGTACCCATCCCAATGCGGCAGGAGCAAGATTGATTGCCGACAAGGTATGCGAAGAACTCGGCGCCGGGCAGCAGGCATGGCGGTAAAGTATATTTTGGAAATGTAATGATGCTGGAGGCAAAAGGTCTGTCCGGCATCATGTAATTGTAATAAGTTTGGAGCAGGGGCAGAGGGAGAATTGGAGTATGGCAAGAATAGTGGGGATTGGATGTCAGGATTTTGAGAAAATCAGGGTAAATAATAACTTCTATGTGGATAAGACGGGTTTTATCAAAGAATGGTGGGAAGCTGCCGACGATGTAACCTTAATTACCCGGCCAAGACGTTTTGGAAAGACGCTGAATGTGAGTATGCTGGAAAAGTTTTTTTCCGTGGAATATGCAGGCAGAAGCGAGCTTTTTGAAGGGCTTGCCATCTGGCAGGAAAAATCTCCTGATGGGGATTATAAGTACCGGCAAATACAGGGAACTTATCCAGTGATTGCGCTTAGTTTTGCAAAGGTAAAGGAAACGTCATACGAAAATGCGAAAAAGAAAATATGCCAGATTATCCGTACACTGTATAATCAGTATGATTTTTTGTTGGATAGCGAAAAGCTGAATGAAAATGAGAAAGAGTTTTGCCGGAACATTTCGGCAAATATGGAAGAATATATTGCAACGGACTCTTTGAACGCTCTGTCCAATTATTTGATGAAGCATTATGGAAAAAAAGTGATTATTCTTTTGGATGAATATGATACACCTATGCAGGAAGCATATGTAAATGGATATTGGAAGGAAATGGTTACGTTTATCAGGGGAATGTTTAATGCGGCTTTTAAGTCGAATCCTTATTTGGAGCGTGCTATGATGACTGGAATTACAAGAATAAGTAAAGAGTCAATATTTTCCGATTTGAATAACCTGAAAGTAGTGACAACGACTTCTGATAAATATACAGATTGCTTTGGGTTTACGGAAGAGGAAGTTTTTTCGGCGTTGGATGAGTTTAGTTTGTCGGAACAAAAGCAGCAGGTAAAAGACTGGTATGACGGTTTTACGTTTGGGAAGAAAAAGGATATTTATAATCCTTGGTCCATTATTAATTTTCTTGATGAAAGGAAAGTTGGTACTTACTGGGCGAATACCAGTTCCAATAGCCTGGTAGGCAAGCTGGTGCGCGAAGGCAGTAAAAATATCAAGGAAACCTTTGAAAGGCTGTTGCAGGGCGAAGCGGTCTGCACAGAAATTGACGAGCAGATTGTATATGATTTATTGGACAGCGATGAGCAGGCGGTCTGGAGTCTTCTGCTTGCCAGCGGATATTTGAAAGTGAAAAAGTATGAGACATATACTTCAGAATTTGGAGAATGGAAGCAGGATTATGAATTGGAACTGACAAATTTTGAAGTAAAGGCAATGTTTCGGGGCATGATTCGAAAATGGTTCGGCAGTGTGTATGCCGATTATACTGATTTTATCAAAGCGCTGCTGCTGGGCGATATCAGAGCAATGAATATTTATATGAATAGAGTAACATCAGAGGTGTTCAGTTACTTCGATACGGGCAGGAAATCCTCCGGGGAAGAGCCGGAGCGTTTTTATCATGGTTTTGTACTGGGGCTGATGGTGGAGCTGACAGACAGATATGTAATTACTTCAAACCGGGAAAGCGGTTTTGGCAGATATGACGTGATGCTGGAGCCGAGGATTGTATCAGGAATACAGAAAAATGATGCAATCATCTTAGAATTCAAGGTGCAGGATGAAGAGGAAAAGGAACTATCTGATACGGCACAGGAAGCGCTGCGGCAGATAGAAAAGCGGAATTATCAGGCCAATCTGGTGGCAAAGGGAATTCCTGAGGAACGCATACGGAAGTACGGTTTTGCCTTTTGCGGGAAAAAGGTGCTAATCAGATAGCAGTTCATCCCTGCATGTTCTTCCGGTCCGCTCCGGTATCCGGTCTCCGTTTTGCCTGTCTGTTTTTGTACAAAATTTTGGATGGGATGTTTCTAAACAAAAGAGGACAGATATCGGTAGCCTCCGGGCCGGAAATAAGGGACATC
>DNJW01000203.1 GCA_003488965.1 Lachnospiraceae bacterium
GAACAGGGACACGATCAGCCGACAATTCAGCTAATCATGTCTTTTTTATTTCTTTTCATCTGGTACAATTCTGTACATCTGAAAAAGTATATAAGGGAATAATGGGTTGAATCAACCAAAGCGAAAGTATGTCAGGAGGAAAAGCATGGGTGAACTAAAGGAACGGATAACGGAAAATGGTATTGATTATATACTGGCAGGGGATTATTATATTCCTGATTTGAAACTGCCGAAAGAAAATCGTCCGATTGGATATTTTGGTCGGCTGCACCGGGATTATCTGAAGCAGGAACATTCAGCACGTTACACAGCATTACTGCTGACTTGTGAATTATGGACATATCTTGCCGATTTGAACGAGCAGGCAGAGAAAAGGCTTGATATTATCATGGAGCAGATGAAAACTGCTGAAGGAGTGACGGAGGAATTAAAAGCCAAAAATCAGTGGGAATGGATTCAGAAAATGAACAGTATCCGCTATCGGGCAGAAGAAATCGTGAAAAATGAGATGATTTATATCTGATGTGACGGAGGGAAAGCAATATGGATAAACAAATTTACATCACAGAAGAAGAATGGGAGAAGTGCCAAAAGGTAGCCGATGCGTTTACGGAACTGTATGATATGGCGGATATTGTAGTGGTTGATGTTGGCAGATACGGTTTTGTGATGCTGAAATATTATAAGCCGCCGCATGGTTTTGAGGAAGATGAAACTTTTATAGATAGCAGGACATTGTTTGAGGGATTATGGCAGGAATGGCTTGATATGAAGCTGTATATTATGGCAAGAGGTACTTCTTTGATGGAAAAGGGGTATAAAAGTGTGTTTGAGAGCCTGCCAGAAGAAAAAAAATCGGTACTTATTGGGCGAAAATCCGATTTTGCAGAGAAAGCAGGGATATATCTGTAAGATAGTGATTTCAAAAATGAGATAGATAAAGGGATGCGGTTCTTAAGCACTTGAAAATATTCGCCTAACCGCATATAATTATACTGATAGAAGTTAGAGAAAGGGTGAATGAAGATGTTAGAGTATATTTCTGCCCCGGAAGCGGCGAAGAAATGGGGCATTTCAGAAAGACGGGTGCAAAAGCTATGTGAGGAAAACCGTATACCGGGCGTGGCAAAATTCAGCCGCTTGTGGTTGATACCAAAGGACGCTGAAAAGCCCGCTGACGGAAGATACAAGAAACGGGGTGAACGCATTGGTACGGATAGCGATATGTGATGATGATAAAGAAGCCGTCAAATATCATGGAGATATTGTGAAAAACTGTCTGCGCTCTTGTGGAATAGGTTATGAGATTGTAACCTATACACAAAGCAGCAATCTTCTTTTTGATATTACAGACGACTACTTTTTTTATGATTTGATTTTACTTGATATAGAAATGCCCGGAATGACAGGTATGGAATTATCTGAAAAGATCAAACCTCATTTACCAAATGTAAAGATTATTTTTATCACGTCGCATATTGAATATGCGATTGACGCTTTTGAGCTTTCTATTTTCCGTTATGTGCCAAAAAGCGACCTAAGTAATCGTCTGGTGTCCGCTGTGGTAGACGCTGCAAAACTGATTGAGTTAGAGGTTGGCAGGGAGTATATCATTCAAGCTGCCGGACGCATGGAAAAAATACCTTACAAAGACATTTTCTATATCCAGCGTGACGGCGGCAAAAATTCTATGATCTGTTCGTGTTTGGGAATATCGAAAGTTAGAAAAAGTTTGCAGCAGGTTTTTGATGAACTGCAAGCACAGGAATTTATTTTCATTGACCGGGGTTATATCGTGAATATCATACAGATTATGAAAATCAGCGACAGCATGGCATATCTCAAAAATGGTGAAACGCTTCCAATCAGCCGTTCCCATTTGCAGGAAGTAAAAAAACAGATAAACAGGTTTTGGGGGGCGCATATATGATGACTTGGTATCAGATACTTTCATTCTTTTTTACAAATGGATTGCGGATATTTTTAGGGCTGTATCTTGTTATAACATTGCAGCAATTAACTGGAAACAGGAAAAAAGCAAGCGTCATTTCTGTATGTGCAGCAGCCTTTATTACCGTGCTGTCCTGTTTTACCATTCAACAATTTTATCTGACAGGTATAGAAATAATTTTTGTAATACTGATTGCATATTATCTATATGCGGCGCAGCCCAGGGTGAGCCTGTTTCTCACTTTCTTTTATGAAGCAACGGTTGCTTTGTGGGAATTTATTCTATCGGCTGGGCTGGGGGTTATCTTTCAATCAGACCGTTTTCTTGATATGCGGTCAAATGTATATATAGCGGCAGTTTGGATTGTCCGGCTTTTTATGCTGGGAATTGCCTTTCTTACTGTGAAATCGCATAAAAGAAATGAAACGCTATCGTCGCGGATAATAGCTGGCATTGCAATAGCTGGTTTGTTGGGGGTAGTCCTCTTGTCCGGGCAGAATACCATAGCCATAAGTGACGATCAACTGACAACTTGGATTATCTTCTCTATGTTAATCCTTGTAGCAATCTTGTTTTTCAACCTTAACCGCCAATATGAAATGGAAAAAAAGATTATGCTGCTTGAAAAAGAAAAAAATGCGTTATTGGAGCATGACTATCAGACCCTTAAAAATGTTTATGCCGCTAACGCAAAATTGTTCCATGACTTCCAAAATCATATTGATGTAGTGTATCACTATCTGTTACAAAATCATACAACGGAAGCCGCCCACTACATTGAAAATCTGCGTTCTCCAATACAGGAAATTACACAGACAGCATGGGTAGGCGATGAAGCCGTAGACTATCTAATCAACAGCAAGATTGCCCTTGCTGCTTCCCAAAATATACAGGTAGGTACAAACATTGAATTTCCACGCCACACCAATATACAAAGTGTTGACTTAGTTGCGATTTTAGGTAATCTTTTGGATAATGCCCTTGAAGCGATAAAAAATGAGAAAGATAGATTTCGCTTTGTCAATTTAACAATCCGCCGCATAAATGATATGCTGGTTATCAAGGTGGAAAACGGGTGCAGTGCTGCACCTACCGAAATGAACGGAAGTTTGCAGACTTCCAAAGCAGATAAAACCTTGCACGGCTGGGGACTTCAAAGCGTCCGTGCCGCCGCTGAACGCTATGACGGGACGATCGAAACAGAATACAGCAATCAGATATTCCGCGCTGTTGTCACATTATCTTTTGAAGCAGTAAAGGCATAATCAATCTATCGGGAAAGCAGACCGTCCATGCTGGCGGTCTGTTTTTTCATGGACAAAAACCTACCGATTATGGACAAAGCGGAAGAAATGTCGCTTTTGCAGTATGCTATGACTGTAACAGAAACTTACACACAAAACGAAATGGAGGTTATCTTATGCGTCATTTTTATTTTCGATTGATTTTGGGTATTGTCTGGCTGGCTGCTGCGGCTGTTAGTGCCGTGAAAGCAAATGTTTCATTTGCCGCCCTGTATGTTGTGCTGGGTATCGTATTTCTATGGTCTGCTTATTCAATTTGGAAAAAGGAAAAGGACAAAGACAAACGGGGGTAACATAATGAACAACGGGAAAATGCTTGCCCTTAACGATTTGAGTGTGTGGTATACGCCGGGGAAGCCTGTTCTTGAAAAATTATCTATGGAGCTTGGAGCAAATGAAGTGATAGGACTGATCGGATTGAACGGGGCGGGCAAGACCACTTTTATCAAAACGCTTTCTGGGCTACTTAACACTTTTCAAGTAAAAGCTGCTTGGTGGCAGGGAAAACCACTTTTGTTCCGTGACCGGGAATTTAAGAAAGAACGGTATGTTGTTTTTGCCGAAGATCATTCATTTCAATTTTTTACATTCCGCGAGTATGCTTCCTATGTGGCAGCGTCTTACGGCAGAAAGCTATCGGATATTGATGAATTGATACATGGTTTTCACTTTGAAGAATACACCGATGTTTTACTGAAAGAACTGTCAACGGGTAATCTGAAAAAGGCTTATTTAATTACAGCTTTTGCCTTGAAGCCAAAACTGCTTATATTGGACGAGCCTGTGAACGGGCTTGATTTTCAGAGTACCGAATACCTGTACCAGCAGATCGGCAGCTATCGGCAATATGGAACAATCCTTTTTTCATCCCATATCCTTGAAAGTATCTGCCTTACGTCCGACCGGGTAGCGGTATTAGAACAGGGGCAGATAAAAAGATGTTTTGCAGGACAGGAAATCAAAGCAGAGAAAATACGGGAGGTATTAAAAGCATGATTATTTTTCAAAACCTCTCAAAACAGCTTTTCGGCGCAAAGTATGAACATGCTGTAAAAAGCCTTATTGCTTGCATTATCCTGTTTCTTGCTATCCATACCGCAGGAATTGAAATAGAGATTGCACCGTCTATTCTCTTGTTGACAGCTACGGCTTTTTCAATGGGTATCATGTGGCAAACTCTTAATTCTTCGGGAAATGCAGACCGTATGACCGGGCTGTTTATGCTGCCATTTCGGAACAGGGAAATGACATTTTCTCTTGTACTGGCATTTACAAGCTATACGTTGATTACCAAAACATTTCTTGTGCTGGCTTTGTTCTTCGCCGTACATAAATGGAGTGTGCCGCAAATTGCCGCGTCTTTGCTCTGTGCCTGTAATAGCTGTTTTTCGGCTGCTGCATGGTATACCATGACAAATGATGCTTCGCATCATTGGAGAAAAAAGTTTCTGCCTGTTTTCATTTTATGGGGCGGAGCAATTTTCGCGCCTATATTCCTTGTGCGGGAAACGGTGGTTATTTGTTTCATTATTTTTATAAGTATTCTCATTTCATTTGTAAGGTTAATGAAAGCAGACGCTTATATTTTCTATCACCCGGTATCGGCAAAACTTCTAATCAAACACACGAAAGGAACAGGAAGCATATTTCTATATTTGCTGCGCTATCTGATAACAAACAAAAACTATCTTTTGAATACTGCCGGATTGTGTGTGATCGCTGGTGTCATGCCATTCATATTAGGGCAATTCGAGGGAGTAAATGTTATGCCGCTGGGGTTTGCTGTTCTATGCCTAAATACCCCAATCTGTATATTGCTTTCCTGTGACCCCGGTTTAGAGCAAGCAGTCCGAACACTACCGGGACAGGCAAAACGCTTTTGCACAAATTATTGTTTTTTTATCTTTTCTGTCAATATGGCGGTAAACAGTGTTTATCTAATTAGCTGGCAAATAGGCAAAAGCGGCGTAAATAGTGCAGAAATCATTGCTGCGCTTATAATCGCGTTGCAAAGTGCTGTCTTGTCTGTTTTGTTGGAGTGGTTTTGTCCTGTCCGTAACTGGAAGATTGAAAATGATTTATGGCACCACCCGCGAAAGTATATTGTACCGCTGATTATGTTTTTGATTGCAGGGCTTATCGGTATGTGGTCTATAAGTATATGGGTTTTGCTCTGCATTGTCATAGCTGAATGTTTCAGCTTATCACTTATCGTAAGGAGGATATAGCACCATGAAGAATACCAAACGCTGTCCTAAATGCAGCTCACAAAATATTGTCCGTGTTCCCGATAACCAAAACCGTCATGCCAGCGGGAACAATATTTATACTTCTACCTTTACATTGATGAAAAAAATCCCGGTTATACGCTATGTCTGCTGCGATTGCGGATATGTGGAGAATTGGGTGGAAACGCAAAAAGAACGTGATGAAATTAAGCGCACATTTGGATAATGAAAGGAGGGTTGCAAAATGGAAAACATTATCCTGCAAACACGCGGAATATCCGTGAAATACGGTAATTTCCTTGCTCTTGATGATGTAAGCATTAGTCTTAAAAATAAGCATATATACGGCTTTATTGGTGAAAACGGCGCAGGTAAAACCACGCTGATGAAAGTGCTGACAGGGCTGCTTTACCCGACAAACGGTGATTTTTCGCTGTTCGGGACGAATAAACCGTGTGATATTCTCAAAATGCGCCGACATATCGGCAGT
>DNJW01000047.1 GCA_003488965.1 Lachnospiraceae bacterium
TATTAAGGCAGAATTATATCCTGAAATCGCGCCTAATACCGTAAACAATTTCATCTCCCTCATCAGCAAAAACTTTTATGACGGCCTTATTTTCCACAGAGTCATCCGCGGCTTTATGATTCAGGGCGGCGACCCGGAAGGCTCCGGCATGGGCGGTCCCGGTTACAGTATCAAAGGAGAGTTTTCCCAAAACGGTGTGGAAAATAACTTAAAGCATGAAGAGGGCGTTCTTTCCATGGCAAGGAGCATGGCCCCCAATTCTGCCGGTTCCCAGTTCTTCATCATGCACAAGAACTCCCCCCACCTTGACGGCGCTTACGCTGCTTTTGGCAAGGTCATCGAAGGTATGGATGCTGTAAACCGCATTGCCGAAACAAACACCGATTACTCCGACAGACCGCTGGAAAATCAAGTGATGCAGACAGTTACCGTGGAGACATTCGGCGTGGAATATCCGGAACCGGAGAAGTTCTAAGTAGTTTTTCAAAAAAGTATTATTCGGTACTGTTCAGTATAGTTTTTATAAAGCTTGTTTTTTTCTTTTCCTCCGTAGCTTTGGCATATATATCCATCGTTATGGAGATGTTTGCATGACCCATTATCTTCCAAATTACCTTGATGTTCGTTTCCTTTTCGCAGAACCGTGTGCAAAACGTATGGCGAAAAACGTGGCAACTGAAATGAGGGACGATAATGGGTTCTCTGTTTTCTTCCATATCTCTCTTTCACTACATTGATTACTTCAACCTTTTTCAAATTACCTGCGTCTGCCCTGCTGTCTTTCCGGTAATCGTCTGTATTTATCAGGCTTTTCTTCCAATGGTTTTAATTCTTCTATCGCTGTAAGTTCCGGTTTCATAGACTCCATATATTCCATAAATACCATTTGCTTTCTTCCATTTGGACATTTCATCGGAATCATCTTTCCGTCTTTTTTCTTATATGCCTTGTGATTCTGTGTAAACCATTCAAATACATCAAAGTTACCCTCCTGATTCGGTTTATCCGGTAAGGGATAACTTACGTTTTTATCTTTGAGTATGTAAAAGTCTGTCATAGAAGCAAAGTATTCTTTGATCTTTTCTTCAAACGCAGGTGTCCTATACTCTTCATAAGGTTCTTCTTTCCGCAATACTGTTTTTGCCTGTTTGTCTTTACAATAACTGAGTAATGTTACTTCCTTCACCGAAACTGCAATGCTGCCAAATCCCAAAGGCTTTGCCGCGCCCAACTTATACCCGTGTGCTTTCCTTTCCAGTACTTCTTCATCTCCTGCATTTAAGAGGTAAATAAGCTGATCCAGTTCCTTTTTTGATATTTTATCAAAAAAAATCTCTCCCTGAAACTTTATTCCCTTTGTTACCGGACGGATTGATATATTCAAATTCGTTTTTTCCTGATTCTCCGGTTTCACATTCATCTGATGCCAGTAAAACTTTCGTCCGTTTATTTCCGGCAAGGCAGTAATTACGTTTCCGTTTTTATCAACATAATAATCATAAGTCCAAAACCATGCATCCTTAGGACGCTTTAAATAAAATTCAGTATTATTCAGTTTCGGCGCTGCCAAAGGTTTCAGCGTCACACATTTATCATAACATTTCTCCGCCCCGGCTCCTTTACTTCTTCCGTCACACGTAAGATCTGATACCCGAATACGGGAACTCACCTGACAGTTTTTATTTATGATCCCAAACAGGTTACATGCCGGACATAAGTTGTTTTTATCCGTACAGGTTTTATGTTCTTTTATCATCTTACTCAAACCGTTCGCATAAACTTCTCTTGTGATACTGGCAGGCGAAAGGAAAAAATAGTCGCTTTTATCATTTGCCCTGCTGTAATATACCGGGAAAAATTCGCCTGTTTTTCCGTCTTTCCTAAACTTTTCCAGATTATCGGCATATTCCTTATATTCATGCACTCCCTGATTTTTATATTGCATCAGTACATCCTCAAGACACTTTAAAGAGATATTTTCTTTCATTATTTTCATTTTAGGACAAAAGATGTGGCAGCAATGCTTCTGCTGCTTAAGTGCTTTTCCTTTCATCTCCGGACCATCCTCGCCTTTGATCACATATCCTGTTTTACGCCCGGTCTTTCTATTTACATTGATGTTTGAATTTAAATCACACTTTCTGATATTTTCTGCTAACGGTTTTCCAATCCCCTTTCTTTCCTTACCACTGCCCCGAAAATGAATATCCAAAAATACTTTTTCACCTTCCTGCAGCTCTTTCTGTTTATAGCACTTTAATATATAGTGTCTGTCATCCGATACCCATTTTGTATGATCCAGATTGTTCTCACCGGCTGTCCTTAGCAGACAGTCTTCCGCCTCATATAAATCATAACCGTTGTCCGTCTTTTTCAATAATCCCGCTTTAAATACTTCCGCCGTTCTTTTGCTCAGGGTTACCTCATCATCCACTGCCGACATACAGGAATTTGTCAGAATTTCATAGTTATTTCTTAACATCCCCCTCATTTCACTGCCGGGAATAACCGGCCAGGGAAGGTTCTGCTCCTGCCTGTTGTTTTTAGCCAAATCCGTATAAGAAAAGAATTCATAGGATTTATGTTCTGATTCCTCAGGATACAGTGCATGATCATTGCTTGTATTTGGTATAAAAAGCGGTGTCCTGGTAAGCACGGAATAACGAATCACACCACTGTATGTTCTTTCTTCCTTCTGTGCAGACGCTCTTTCCTTTTCCAGCGGAACGAAATTATACGGATTTACAAATTTATTACTGCTCATAGAAATTTCCTCACTTTCGCAATCGGTAATTGTCAATGAATGCCATACCGTTTTCATCATAGGATATGTAATTTAATACGGTAATTTTTTCCTGATCCTTCCCTTCCAGCAGCACCTCTTCTTTAAAAATGCTTTGTCCATCATTTTCTTTACCAACTACTGCTTCTATCACTCCAAGCGGATATCTTTTACTCTGTGTCGACACAGCCCGGTATTCGCAGTCATCATCAAACAAATGAACTTCCAAAAGTTCCTCGTTTTTTATCTCCGGCATCAATCGATCAATATCATCATACGCTTTAAAAATCACTTTCCGTCTCGTATAAATTAAAGCAAATCCTCTCTTTGGCGCTTCGTCTATTCTTTCTAATCTCATCATCATCTCTCCTGTCATAAGAAATCTCCAGTTCCTTTCGTAAATGCCGTCCACTATAGAGAACACAATTCGGCCAGACATTCTTCTCTTGAAACTGCTTCGCTATATTCCACTTCTTTTTCAGGATCTTTTTCAAAAATCCCCCTCCCAATGGCTGTCTGTCCTCCCACTGCCAGATATCCCTTCTGCATATCTTCTATGACAAACATCAAAATCCCAAGCAGCGCCAGATAGTCCCGGTCCGAATCTTTCCTCACCATGATTTCCAAAACCGTATGACCGCCAAAATATGCAATTTCCGAATACAATGCAAGCGCAGACGCATCAAAACGGCCTACCTTGTTTCTTGTCATAGGAAGCGCCTCTGCCCCTTCAATCACACTTTCCCCAAACACGATCATTGACTGCACGGCAGACATATCTTTTTTTCCTATTTCTGCCTTTCCAAACCACTTTTCCACAATTTTTTCCGGTTTTACGTGACCAAGCGACTTTAATATTTCCCTGATGCTGCTTCTAATGGCTCCATTCCAACTGCTTCCGGGAATAACCGGTTTCCCGTTACAAGTAATATGTTCAAAATCCGCCTGTCCGGGTATGGTGGAATATCTCCGGATACTGATTCCTCCCTTTAACTTTAGCGGAACAGAAATCCTGATGTATTTCTCCTCCGGTTTCCTTCTTCCCTTAACCCATGTTTCATAGGGCATTTCCTCGTATAATTCTATCTTGCTGCAGCTTCGTTTAAATGCAATGTATTCTTCCACGTCTGCCGCCGTGAACTCTCTTACACACACTGCGTTCACCTTTAATCTTCCAAATCCTCTGTTTTTATTGGCGCCGATGCGGACCGTTCCGTCCTGGATTGCCTGTATTAACGAGTCGACAGCTTCTTCATATTGTTCATTACTGTACCTGTTCTGTCTCACGATATAATTAAAATAAATGACGCCGCATGCCCCGGATTCAATGATTTCCATATCAAACTTATTACCCGCCTGTTTTTCTTCCGTCAGTGCAACGCCGTCCCTCACGGAAACCCTGACGGCATCATGATCAGGCAGCGTATCAAAATATAAATCAGATATGTATAGAGAACTCATTCCTCCTTTCTCATTTTCCGAAAAACCATAAATACTTTCCTGCTTTTTATCATCACCCAAATAATTACGGAAGGCTCCTGCCAGAGAGGTTCCGGGAATAAAGACTTCCCCTTTGCTGTTTCTCATAATATCCGAGTCCGTATAATAGTTCTGTCCGTTTGATATACTTAAAGGAGAAACCAGTTCAACCTTCACCGCATAATATTTTCTGCTAATGATCGGATTGCTCATTTAATTTTCCCCTTTCTTAAGACTGTCACTTTTTTTCAGTTTATACTTCAACGCAATCAGAAATGCCATCAGATATTCACATTGATACCGATCCTCATCATATTCAAAATTCATGATCTCATAATGATCTTCAAAAGCCCGAATGAGCTGTTTCTGATACGCAGAAACCTTTTCCAAAATCTCCTGGGCATATGCAAGCTTCTTCTGTTTGCGCTCGGATTTCTTTCCGTAGCGTGTCTCTGTGCTGTCAATGATCTGCTTATAACTATCACTATCCTTACAAATCTGTATCATATTACTTATAGTCGCCTTCATATCATCTTCCGTCAAAAACTGCTTTGCATCACCCACTGCCTTTACCGCAATAAATTCTTCAAACAGCTCCCTGCATAACACCCATGCAAAAGAAGTACTTCCATCCAGTCTCAAACGCTCCGTTTCATCATTTACAGACTGTGCCTTTTCATAACTTCCTATGTATGCATTTTGGGAAACATCAATCTTTTCTACAGAAAATTCCCCATATCCTTCTGCATTTCTCTCTCCCATGAACAAATGAGCAGGAATACGGATATCAACAGAGCGGGGAAAATGATAAAAAAGAACAGTTCCTTTATCAAATGCACCTATCGTAGGCTTCCGCCTTCCCCATGTTACATTAAAACCTCCTACCACAATATAATTCAGGAACTTATCTACCTGAAACTCCTCTTCTTGTAATTGAAGGATACTGTTTATCTCCTGAATCAGATCATTGGCATCTGTGGAATAAAACGCATTCTGATTGTATAAGATCGCAGGCGCCTCCAGCTTTATCGCCAAATCCCTGCATCCTTCCAAAACATATGCATCCTGCTTTAGAACTTCTAAAACCTCTAATCTGACTTTACCGTACTCAGAGGATTTTCCGTATCCAAGATAACAGACCGGCTCCTTCATAAACATCTCATATACCTGCTTAATCTGTTCTTCCGTTCCGACTATATATCCTTTAAATCTTTGACCGCTTTTGATGCTTGCCATCTGATAAAACACACTTTCCCCTGATGCATCTTCCACGGCCCGCCCAATGGACTTATCTGCCGGTCTGCTGTGATGATATCTCTCCTCTATGCCCACATCCCTTTTGACCAGATCCCCATCTGCGTCCAGACAGACATAGCAGTGTTTCATCATATTAAGCTGCTTACCCTCTGCCTCTTTTCGGGATTCTTCGTTTTCGTACAGCTTATTGATATAGTGCTCTTTATCGTTCTTGATACTGTAAAAAGAAGCAGGGACTTCCGCACACCTTTTTTCCTCTGCCGCATCCGAACTGTAAGAAATATAGGCATTCGAGCAGATAAGGTTTCCACTGTTCATAAATTCAATGAAATCCGTATCCGCTCTTTTCAACCGCTGTGCAATCAAACCGAGAATCTTACTTCCTTCTATGTAATCCTGTGTTTTGGCCTCCCCGCCGTCTATGCTTTTACATATCACAGGTTCTTCCAGTTCAATGACATACTCCAATCTATTTGCCTCTACAGCCTTAAATTTCTCTGCCTCTATTACATCAGGTTTCCTTTTCTCTTCCAGCGTTACCCTTATTTCTCCCAGACCTCTGGTTCTTGCTATTCCGATATTTGTAAAAACAGCGCAGCACTCTTTCAGGGCCGGCAGCAGACTTTCTTCTTTTAATTCCACTTCCGCAAGGAATACAAGTCCTTTATCCGCCACCCTCATAGTCCTTAAGGATGCCTCCTCTGCGGCGCCGGTTTCATAATCAATACTTGTCTGTGTGCGAATGTAGGAAAAATGGTTTAATACGTTCTGCGAATGAAAGACCATATGATCTGCATGTTCTTTTACTTCTTCCTTCATCGTCACATAATTTTCCGGATACGCATTTCCCACCCTGAGCAGGGCCTGCCGGCTTCCCTTATCGCCAAACAGTCCGGCAATAGGTATGGTTTTTCCCCAATCATTTAATTCCAATGCACACTCACGCAGGCAGCCTTTTATTCTTTTAGCCGGGATAAAAGGAAATCCGTATTCATCATAACAAATATCTGTATCCAATGCACTGTTATATGCGCCTCCGTCCGAAACACACATATCACTCAACAATTCAATTTTCAACTGATGAATCCCCATGTCCCTCTTCCTCCTGAATACTGCTTAAGTCAATGTAATAATCTGCCATTTCCAAAGCATCATACCATTTTGCCGTTTTGACTGCTTTCCCATTCCCATCGTTTTTTACATAATACAGCTCATTACTTTTATCCGGCATTTCCCAATTTCTGGATTCCAGGAAGGCATACAGCATATTCATCTGATTTTCCCCCAAAGAATAGGTATTTCTGAGTTCTTTTACAAATGATCTCGGCATATTCTTTGTTTCCCTGAAAAATAATACTGCTTCTCTAAAATTGTCAAAGGAATAATTCTCTTCTTTCAGTTCTTTAAACCTTCCTTCCCCGTCCGCATCTGTCGGAATAAAATAGGGACGGATCAAAAGCTGCTCGCCATGGCTTGTTACATACTCCTTTTCCCTCATCCGGCTTAAATTCCGTGTCTGCACATTCCTGCAGATCTGAAAATCCACAAAGTTTCCAATGCGGTCTCCATCCATATTCTTCTCTTCCTTCGCCCTGTCTTTCGCATGATCACAACATGCTTCCGCAACCTCATAACCGATCTGAAAAGGAAAATGGCTTCCCATATAAGCCACGCCTGCGCATACACTAAATCCATATTTTTCTATACTTTTTCTATCATCAAGTCCATTCAATGTATGTCCGGCAATCCGCTTCGTAAAATATTCAACCGAAGCAAGGGCAATTTTGCCATTACACACATAAGTGATATCATCACCGGCAGTTAATACCTTCATAACAAAATTCTTTTTTTCTTTTTTATCAAATTCCGTATGCTTATCTGCATTTTCATTAAAAAAATCACTCATGCTTTGAAATGCCTTTTTATAACAGGAATTTATCTGAAAAGAAATTTTCCGCATTGTATTTACTGCTTTCGTATAATCATGACAGCCTTCCACCAGTTCCCGAATGCGTAATCCCATATTATTGCCATCTATATGAACCACTGCAAGCGTACTGTCAATGCCTTTTTCGGTCACATAGTTATCAAAGACCTTTTCCGCATGTTTCACACTTGCCCTGACTCTTTCAGACGCCCTATTTTTTAACAGTGTCTCAAAACTTCCCTCTTTGGAAACCAGCGGATATCCCGTCTTTATTTCCACATCCATGACTGGTAAAGCGCCTAACGGTCTTGAAAACGACATATCGGCTTTTGTTCTGTTCATCTCATCATACAGATTTTTATAGTCAATACTGTAATCTCCGTTTTTATCAACGACCGCAATCGCAAGCTGCAAAGAATAGGTCTGTTCCAAAACATATTTAGCCATGATCCTATTAATATCCCGGCACAATGTTTTGGAACTGTAAGTCACAAATCCGTTGCCGCCGCCAATGTACAAAACCTGTACATCCGCGCTTTTCCCATCTCCTTTTTCTGCATATTCACAAATTCCCTCCTCCGAACACCATTCCAGATCCACAACAAAATCACTGTTTTTCCCCAAAGAAACGGCCTTCACCGCATACTTCAGCGCATCCCCAATAATATTCTCTACTATGGCAGAAGCTCCTATCGCATCTTTTACCTTTGCCGTCCGGAATATATAATTTTGAATCCCCCTCACATCATACATTGCAAGAACTTCCTGCTTGTCCATCTCTCCACCTCTATCCGCTTTATCTCCAGTCATCATACTGCCGACACTTTTGTCCATACATATAGTAAACGACATAATAAATTTACAAATAAGATCTGAATTGCTCAAAAATAAACCTTACTTCTCTTTTATCACCGATTTCTTCCACATATCTTTCGCTGCAGGCAGCCAAAACAACAATTCCCCTTTTTCTCAATCCTAAGATTACCTGATATGCCAGACAAAATTCTCCCTGGCACAAAACGGCCGCCGGATCCGACCGGACTATCCTTTCAATATATTTTTCAGCCATATCCTGAATTTCTTTTTCCTTAGCCAGGGCGCTTACCGCCGGAAACGGAATATCCATAATTTCTCCATACTTTTCAGCTTCCTCTCGCTGCCTGGATCCCCATTTATCCGAAGAGTGATTGGTAAAATTAATAAACGGCTTCTTCATGATTCTTCTCCATCTCCTGTTTTATCTACAATTTAGCATATATTGATTCATCATTATAAAAAAGTGTCTTCGACACTTCATGAAGAACCTGCGGTTCTTCG
>DNJW01000434.1:0-1909 GCA_003488965.1 Lachnospiraceae bacterium
CTGGCCGCCTTCCTCATAGCCCACATATCCGGGAGGCGCCCCAATCAGGCGGGATACCGAGTATTTCTCCATATATTCGCTCATATCAATGCGGACCATATTATTTTCATCGTCAAACAAGGAAGCTGCTAACGCCTTGGCAAGTTCTGTCTTTCCCACACCGGTAGGACCTAAGAAGAGGAACGAGCCTATTGGCTTTGCCGGGTCTTTTATCCCTGCCTTGGAACGGATAATTGCCTCTGTTACCTTTGTTACTCCTTCCTCTTGTCCGATAACACGTTTATGGAGTTCCTCGTCCAGATGCAGCGTCTTATTTCTTTCGCTTTCCGTCAGTTTCGCCACCGGAATGCCCGTCCAGCGGGAAATAATCTTCGCAATTTCCTCATCGCTGACGCTTTCGTGTACCAGCGACAAATCCTCTTTTTTCACCTTATCCTCTTCCATTTCCAGCTGTTTTCTCAAAGCAGGCAGTTTTCCGTAACTTAATTCTGCCGCTTTTTCCAGATTTCCCTCTCTCTGGGCAATCTGGATTTCCCCGTTGATGGATTCAATCTGTTCCCTCAGCTTGGAAAGCTTATCCACGGATGCTTTTTCATTATCCCACTGGGCTTTTCTATTATTAAATTCCTCTTTCCACTCCGCCAGCTCTTTCTGAAGCGTCTCCAGCCTCTCCTGGCTGAGCCTGTCGTCTTCTTTTTTCAAGGCAGCTTCTTCTATTTCCATCTGCATAATCTTACGCTGTAATTCATCCAGCTCGGTAGGCATGGAATCCAGTTCCGTTTTTATCAGCGCACAAGCCTCGTCTACAAGGTCAATTGCCTTATCCGGCAGGAAACGGTCCGAAATATAGCGGTGGGACAAGGTTGCCGCGCTTACCAGCGCATTGTCCATAATTTTTACGCCATGATATACCTCATACCGCTCTTTCAATCCCCTTAAAATGGAAATGGTATCTTCCACCGTAGGTTCCTCCACCATAACCGGCTGGAACCTTCTCTCCAGGGCAGCATCCTTTTCGATATACTGCCTATATTCATCCAATGTGGTCGCCCCGATACAATGCAGTTCTCCCCTTGCCAGCATCGGCTTGAGCATATTGCCCGCATCCAGCGCGCCGTCCGTCTTGCCTGCCCCTACAATAGTATGCAGTTCATCGATAAACAGAATAATCTGTCCGTCGCTGTTTTTCACATCCTCCAGCACGGCCTTTAAACGCTCTTCAAATTCGCCCCGGTATTTTGCCCCGGCTACAAGGGCTCCCATGTCCAATGCGAATATTTTCTTATCCTTTAACCCCTGGGGAACATCTCCCCGTACGATTCGCTGGGCAAGCCCTTCCACCACTGCGGTTTTTCCTACGCCGGGTTCTCCGATAAGGACAGGGTTGTTTTTCGTTTTTCTGGAAAGGATACGGATGACATTACGTATCTCGCTGTCCCTGCCGATTACCGGGTCCAGCTTCTGGTTTCTGGCTTTTTCCACAAGCTCCTGCCCGTATTTCTCCAGCGTATCATAAGTAGCCTCCGGATTGTCGGACGTAACCCTCTGATTGCCTCTGACAGTGGAAAGCACCTTCAAAAACCGCTCCCTGGTAATGCCGTATTCACGGAAAATCTCTTTCATTTCCTTGTTCGGATGCTTTATCATAGCAAGGAACAAATGCTCCACCGACACATACTCATCACCGAGCGCTTTCGCTTCATCCTCCGCACTGATCAGGGCTTTATTTAAGTCCTGACCGACATAAATCTGCCCGCCCTGCACCTTAGTCCGCTTATTGAGCCCCTGCTCCACGCGGTTTACAAAGTATTCTTTCTGTATTTCCATCTTTTCAATCAGCTTTAAGATCAGACTGTCATCGATGGTCAGCAGGCTGTACAGTAAGTGTTCCTGCTCAATTTCCTGATTG
>DNJW01000434.1:1980-6340 GCA_003488965.1 Lachnospiraceae bacterium
ATGCTCCACCGACACATACTCATCGCCCAGCTGTTTTGCCTCATCCTCGGCATTAATCAGTGCCTGATTCAAATCCTTTCCCACATAAACTCTGCCGCCCTGCACCTTTACTCTTTTCTGCAATGCCGCTTCCGCCCTATTCAGAAAATGCTCCTTTTGTATTTCCATCTTTTCAATTAATTTCAATATCAGGCTGTCCTCAATTGTCAGCAGGCTATATAAAAGATGTTCCTGCTCAATTTCCTGATTGCCGTATTCATAGGCAAGTTTTTCACATTGCTCTACAGCCTGCATGGACTTCTGTGTAAATTTTGATATATTCATAAACGCTCCTTCCTGCCGATTTATGTAAATGGACGGTCATGCAGCCCGGCCAAATGTCTGCTGCTTTATTGACCTCTTTCTTTACAGTATGTCCGGCCAAACGGTTTCTTATTTCTTGTTCTACATGAACTATAACACTAGTTGTTAGCACTGTCAATAGGTGAGTGCTAATATTTCAGTAAATTTTTGCAAACCCAGTGTTTATGCGGGTTTGCGGGTTGTGAAATTTCTGTAAAATCCATTTTTGTGGTTTACTACACCACTACTACACCATTTTTATTTTTTTGGTGTATTAATTTCCTGCCACTCTTGCATATCGCTCTACTTCTTCTTTAATGTCCTGCTGACTTGCGATATGATTATACACATCCATCGTCACATCACTGTGTGCATGTCCCATAAGATATTGCAACACTTTGACATTCATACCTTGTTTCGCCATATTGCTGCATGCCGTATGCCGTAAATTGTGGGCTGAGATTTTCGGGAGAAGTTCTGCCTTGCGGTGTTCTTTTCTGGCTTTTCTCCCTTCTTCCCTATTATATGCATCTATAACATTGTAAATCACATTATTAACTGCACTCGGCATTAATGGTCTCCCAGTCTTTGCCAGAAATATGAAATCAGAATATCCGTCAATTTCCTCTGTGCTGTGCCGCCCCAGCATAAAATTTATTTTCCGCTGTTCTGCAAAAGCTCTATGTACTGTATCGGTAAATGGTATTGTCCGTATGCCCGCTTTTGTTTTCGGTGTTGATATCCGGAAACGATATCCATCTCCCCAGTCTTTGTAAATCAACTGATGGTTTACCGAAAGTTCTCTTTCGGTCATATCCACATCCGACCAGGTCAGGCCTATCAGTTCACCGCATCTTAGTCCGGTTTCCAGTAAAACCGTAAACATCGGCGCATATACATTGTAAACATTGCTTTTATTAATAAGAGAAAATAATTTTTCCTGCTGCTTCAAAGTTAATATCTCTTTTTCTTTCGGTTGTTTCCCATAATCACAAGATAATGCTCCCTTAGCCGGATTCTTCCGTATGATGTCATCATCAACCGCCAGTTCCAGAGCTGGATATAAAAGAATATGAATAAACTTAATTGTACTGTATGAATATCCTGCACGTGATAATTTCGCATAAAATGCCTTGACATGCGAAGGTCGCAGCTGCACCACTTTTATGTTTCCCATTTCATCTCTTACATGATTATTCCACATCTTCATATAGTTTATTCTCGTTGTATCGGCTAATTCTTTCGTTGACATATAAGTATCAAATAAGGAATTAACCGTCATTTTCTTCACTGCATTATCTGTTAAAATACTATCTTCCAAATCTTTTGCAATCTGCTTTTCTTTTACCCTAAGTTCCGGTAAATCTCCTGCATAGATTGTCTGACGTTTACCACTCTTTACATCTGTATAGCGATACATATAAATTCCATCATTACGTTGTGATTCACCTATATGAAGGTTTCTGCCTTTATTGTCTTTCCTTGCCATAAAACCACTCCTTGTCCTTATCGCACTCCTTTCCCTGCAATGGAATGGTTCCGGCTTGTTCCATTAATTTATTATACCATGAATCCATTCCATGCAACAGGAAAAGTTATTGTTCTATTCTGATAATTTGCAAATATACTGTCGTACTTTATCAACTGAATATAGGACGCGCCGCCCTATGCAAATTCTTGCTTCCGCCTGTTCACCAATCTTTCTTGCCGTTGCACGTCCACAGGAAAGCATTGCAGACAGCCCTTCAATATCTACGGTTAACGGTGCTTTTGTTTCTCTCAATATTGTCTTGTTCATATTGTTCTTCTCCTATTTCCTATATAATGACTTATTGTTTGTAAATGCTTTTCGTACTCCATATATTTCATCCCTATCCTTGTTGATTCTCCACCCGATTCCTTCTATATCCACCACTTGTTGTTCCTCATTATCCATCTTGTCTTTTAATGTTGCAATGCATGGATGCCAAGTATTCAACTGTATCACCGATTCAAAACTGACCCAGCAATTTTCTTCATATTCCCGCCATATATGTGCAAGACTATATACTGGATAATTTATGGCTGGCCTTCCCCATTTATTGTCTGAGCGGTATTGTTTATATATAATCTGCATTTCCCTTAATATCTTCAACAGATTTACTAAAACTTTATCCGCAATTAAAGAAGAAATCTCCCCTTCCTCCAACATATTTTCAATTTCTTCCTTAAACAGTTCTATTAAACGTTTTTCCCTGATAATTAAGCATGGGTTTTCATCATACTGATTACTTCCATTACTTTCCCCTATTTCCAGAGATTCTTTATAATCGTCTATCCAGACAAAATCTTCATTTATATTTATCCAGAAATGTTCCTGCTTATACCTATACGCATCCGAACCAATAGACAGATGTACTACTCTATTTTCTTCGTAATATGCCCTCCTGATTTTTGCTTTATCAAATATTTTTCTTAAAGCCTTCAAAACCACCATGCGTTCCCCGTCTAACAGGCAAAAAGTATTATCACTGATTTCTTGTATGCTTCTCTTGGCATTCTGCATAAAATGGACAAGAAAATCTTCCGGCATACCGGTTTCCCGGAAATACATTTCCGTCATTACTGCTGCCATCTCAAGCATACGCTGGTTTTCATTTAATCTTTCCGCATTATTAATGCCAGCATAATATTTCATTTCCTCCCGCATTCCCTCCAGCTTCTCCTTCAGCAATTCAGGGAAGCTGTTTTCCTCCATTCTTTTCAGCAGCCACCGGATATATCCTATGCATAATTTTGTCAGCCAAATCGGATTTTTCTGCAGTACATACAATGCCCTTGAATTCTTTGCTTCTTTTAAAAAGCCGTCCGCTTTCAAATAAAACATTCTTGCATTCTGTGATTCCATAGTATCCAGATATTCTCCCGTAATAACAGCACAGGAATCAATCCTTACACGTTCGGAATTTGTACCAATAGAATCTGTCATCTGACCTTGGAAAACACTTCTAAGACAATCATCCACTATATTTTTTACACTGTTTCTACGCTCTCTCACCGGTTCGCTTTTTACGTCATCCAATATATATACACTGCCGGAAGACTGTGCCAGATGTTTCAGGGCATCACGCCTTTTCCCAGTCGCGGATATCAATTCCCGGTTCCATTCGCTGTCACTGAAAACATATGTACCGGCCGCCTTTGCCAATTCTGTCTTCCCTGACCCGCTCGCACCATCTATCCATATTGTAATCTTCATAAAATTTGCTTCCCCTATTTCCCTGAAATACGCGTTCGTAATTGCCATTATGTTTGTCAGAAATAATGGATAAAATATCTCGCAGTTCCTGTTATATACCTGAAACAAGCTTTCAATTATCTTTCTTTCCTCCCCTTTGCCAATAACCGCCGTTTCTGGAATATATGCTCCCTCTAACCCCGAACATATGCCTGTGTGGAATCCTTCCTTGTCTATGTACCCATTGGAACATACATACAGCCACTTTTCATTTACTTTCTGCAGCCCGTTCCTGCCGGTCTGGTATAGTATTTCATCTTCGGCAAACTGCTTGCCTAATATGGTTTCGCGGAGTCCTTTGTAAAACTCCTCTTCCTTTTTAAGCAGAACTGGAAGTTTCTGCAGGAACTTCCGCTTATTAAGTTCATATGGTGAAACTATAATCCGATACACACCTTCATCTGTACATATTTGAAATTGATATTGAACTGTACCCTCCATTTCATTAATAATTTTCGCAACATCCAGAATAAAATTTGTCACCAGTTCACCATCCTTAATATAACCTCTCTTTTCCTGTGAATAACCTTTGATTTGCATTTGAGCCTCCTTGTTTTCATAGATTATGCAACTCTTACTTATCATGCCTGTCAGTTTTCTTTTATACATGCCGGCTAAAAACCTAAGGCAATAACAACACATGCTGTCTAATCGTTACTTAAATCAATTATAAAATATCTAAAAATTTAATATCTGGGAAATTTTTTCCTTATCCATCAAAAAATGGCTTCTTTTATAACA
>DNJW01000050.1:0-8602 GCA_003488965.1 Lachnospiraceae bacterium
AATAAGATATTGCCCGATATTGAAAAGGGGTTTCGGGGAGATGACACACCATTAATTCCGATTAGCGTTTATGGCAGCCGCAGTTTTGATGATGCACTAATGGAGCTAAAAACGGTTTTGGAAGAGCGGGGCTTTCATCCGGTAGCAGCGGCAGCAGCAGCCAGCCGCCATGTTTTTTCTGATTCGTTGGCAGCGGGCAGACGGATGCGGATGATATGCAGGAACTTTATGAATTTGCCTTGAAAGCAGCCGGAAAGCTGAAAAAATTGGAATCATTCTCAGAACTGGCTGTTGTGGGGAATGATCCAGTGGGAAATTATTATGTACCATTGAAGGAAGACGGCACACCTGCGAAATTTCTTAAAGCGAAACCAGTTACAGACATAGACAGGTGCACCGGCTGCGGGCTCTGTGCAGAAACATGCCCGATGAACAGTATTGATGATAAGGATTACTCGGTATCTGGCATTTGCATAAAATGCCATGCGTGCATCAGGAACTGTCCGGCCCATGCAAAATCATTTACAGACGAACAGTTTTTATCCCATGTAAAAATGTTAGAAAATAATTATAGCAGGCGGGCAGAGAATTGTTTTTTCTATTAATCGTGGCATACGAATCATTATTAAGGTTTTTGGAAATCGGAGATGGATATTATAACTGAAAAGGGAGTGAAGTGGTAAGCGCAGGAAGAAACCATTCATTTTGACAGTAACTTGATTTCTGATGGATATAAAGAGATAATGATATTTTTGTGTATGGAAATTTGTAAAGGATTAAGGTGTAATCTTGATGTCGAGATTAACCGGAAAATTGGGATTCAGTGGAGGCATAGCTTTGGAAATAGAAATTAAAGATATCCGAAAAAAGGATTATGAAAAAGCAATTCAATTTGCAATTAAGGGTATGCACTTTGATTGGTATTTGGATAATCGTTTTTTGCTTAATGCTTATGGCAGATATTTTTGGTTTCTTGAACTCAATCGCGCAACACAGATTTTTGCAGCATATGCAGGTGGTGAATTTGTAGGTGTTTTATTAGCAGAGATAAAAGGTGAAGAAAAGAAACATCAGAACTTTCTTCAAAAAATCTATGTCAAATTTGTTGATGTAATACAAAAAATCTTTTTTAAAGGCGGGGCAGGTCTTTACGAGGATACCACAAAAGAACAGTTGGCACATTATTTGAAATTCAATACACCTGATGGTGAAATTATATTTCTTGCGGCAGATCCTGATTGCAAAATTAAAGGTATAGGTACCGCTCTGCTTAACGCTTTGGAAGCCAGGGAAAAAGGGAAAATACTTTATCTATACACTGATGACGCTTGCACATACCAGTTTTATGAGCATAGGGGATTTGAAAGGGTAGAAGAAAAAGAGGTTGTATTAGAAATGCCAAAAGGCAGAGTTCCACTCAAGTGTTTTGTTTACAGCAAGAAAATACACTCAAATACTGGCTGATAGAGATGATTAAAAATCCAGTAATCCCACAATGTCATTAAGTTAAGCCGGACGCGGCTGATATAGTGCAGTCATCCCCAGAACACGCTTGTGCCCGGTTCCAAACGCAGCGGTACTAAGCTCGTAAAAAAACTCGCTAAGTGCCGGAGTTTTCCAACGGTTCTCTGGACAACTGCACTATTTCAGCCGTTGTGTACCGACGTAATTTCTTTAACTTAATGACATTGAGTAATCCTATGGGTGCAAAAAATAACGACAGCATTTTTATGTAAGGAAAAAACACAAAGCAGGATTACATCATACCCATGCGATTATTTAAGGCAGTCGTTTTGCCACTATGAAATTTATTAGTGACTCACTAATTTGTTAATATCTTGTGCCAGCAAAGCCATCCGGCTATAATTTAGCATAGCAAATCCAATTAAGAAATTTGATTTAGGAGGTAATTCTTATGTTGAATGAAAATGTGAAAAAACTGCTGGCAGAGAGTATGTGGGATATGGCGACCTGTGCGGATAATGAGCCGAATGTCGTTCCTGTGGCATTTAAGGATGTAACGGAAGACGGCAAGCTGGTGGTAGGGGACGTGTTCCTTGAAACTACATTGAACAACCTGAAAGCAAACGGCGGAAAGATTGCCATTTCCGTGTATGACGCGAAATCCCTGGAAGGATACCAGATCAAGGGCGTTGCGGAGTATGTGACGGAGGGCGCTGTTGTTGATACGTTTAAGGCTATGGTGGAAAAGATGTTCAATGGCGCGGCTACTGCAAAGGGGGCATTGATCATCACGCCGGAAAAGGTCATCGTGACTACTCCTGGAGCGGATAACAAGAAAGTTCTGTAAGATGGAAAATGCAGCGGGTACAGAGACTTGGGAAATGCTCTGCACCCGTTTTGCATATCTCACAGACCATTGTGTATGTTATGGCGGGAGGGGTATATGAAAGCCTTTATCAACCCGGAAAAATGTATTGGGTGCGGAGCCTGCATTGCAGAATGCCCGGCGCAGGCGATCATCATGCTGCCGGGGTGGAGAAGCGAGGTACAGGCGGTAAAATGTAGCGGCTGTGGGCACTGTGTGGAAATCTGCCATAAAAAAGCGCCAGTATTATGTGGAGGGGAAATCATGCTAGATCACGGATGACGGCGTCAATATCCCTGCTTATCACTATGGAGCGGTCTTCTAATAAGACTGGATAGCAGGGGCTGGTAAGGTTTATGCTTGCAAAAACTGCATCGGCATTTTTTGTGACCAAATTCCAGAAGGGAAACTTTATAACGCCAGGAGAATTAAAGCCAACACCCAATTCAAGGTATAAAATCCTGCCGGTTTCATGGCGGGACAGATATTCTTCGTAACGGTTATGTGCTATATGCCACCCTTCGTCCCGGACGAAGGTGTCATCCCAGAACAGGTTGAAGTCCATTTCCCGCCCGCATTTTGGGCAGTGTGGGATAAGTTCTGTGGGTATGCGCATATCCTTTTCCTCCGCCATCATTTTTTTCAGGATGCCGTAGTTATCGTAGGTGGCAGCATGGCATGGCTTTGAACATTGGAAAAGCCCGAAATCGCCCTGGGTATAGCACAGCCTTTCTTTGGGAAAGTCGGAACGCTGGAACGTGTGGTCAATGTTAGTGGTCAGAACAAAATAGTCCTTTCCGGACAGAAGATACAGCAGTTTTCGGTAGGTATCTTTTGGGATCTCCTCATAGCGGTTGATCCATGCCCACCGTAAATAGTAAGCCCACCGTTCCTCATTGGTTTCAAAGTCTGCGAAGCAGCCAGTATACATATCCGTCATCTCGTATTTATGGACGAAGTCCCCAAAGTGCTTTTTCAGGCGTTTTCCGGTAAAGTCATATCCGGCGGAAGCAGAGAGGCCGCTTCCGGCGCCGACGATCACGGCATCGGACTCTTTAAAAGCCAGGCGGAGTTTTTCCAGTTCCGTTTCATAGGCTCCCGTTGTGCTGGTGACAATGTTCTTTATCATAATGGATTCCTCCTTTCTTGTTCTTCTGCCAGCAGTATATCCTTCCTGCTGTTCTTTATCAATATATTCATAAATTTATTAGTCACTATTATTTTTGATAGTAACTTGATTTTTAATGGGTATAAAGAGATAATGATACGGGAAAGCCCAGAAAAAAATGATTTGAGGTGATCGTATGTATAAACCAAAATTAGACAAGGATATCCGATGCCCCCTTGAATACGGGCTGGATGTGTTCGGGGGCAAATGGAATTCCCGTATCATCTGCGTGCTGGCGGCAAAGGAGACATTGCGGTACAGCGAACTGCGCAGTGAACTTACCAATATCACGGATGCGGTGCTTGGAGCTTCTTTGAAAGCACTGATGAAAAATGGGATGATAAACCGCCGATCCTATGATGAAGTCCCGCCCAGGGTGGAATATTCCCTTACGGAGAAGGGGCTGTCCGTTGTGCCGATTTTGCAGAGTATCTGCCAGTGGTCGGGTGCCTACCATAAAGAGGGCATGGAAAATACCATGCAGCATTGCCAGAAATGTGATTACAACGGCAGCGGAAGATAGCGGCAGGGGAGGTATATGGAAGATGGACAGGAGAGAAAAAATACGGAAGCTCATCAGCCTGCTTTTGGAAGAGCAACCGGAATATAGGCAGCAGGCAGCGCAGTTTCCGCAGGATATGGAGAGCCAGCGGCGTCTGCTCCGGAGCCTGATGAATGTCCGTTATCCCGGAAAGCGCCTGAATGTCGAATATCTGCGCCTGCAGGATGAACTGCTGTCAGAAGAGAGGGATGAAAAAGGAGTCGTGGATGTCATGGAATTGCCGTCCGTGCGTGTGGACAGGCGTATTTCTGTCTGGCAGGGGGATATTACACGGCTGAATGCGGATGCTATTGTGAATGCAGCCAATTCGCAGATGCTTGGCTGTTTCATTCCGTGCCATGCCTGTATCGACAATGCCATTCATTCGGCGGCAGGGCTGCAGCTTAGGGAAGAGTGTCTGGAGCTGATGCAGGCTCAGGGACATGAGGAGCCTGTGGGCAGGGCGAAGATAACAAAGGGATATAACCTTCCTGCAAAATTTGTAATGCATACGGTGGGGCCGGCGATATCGGGAGCTGTTACACGGGAAGATGAAAAAAAGCTGGAATCATGTTACCGTTCCTGCATGGAACTGGCAGAAGCCAATGGAATCAGGAGCATTGCGTTCTGCTGTATTTCAACAGGGGTATTCTGCTTTCCAAATGAACTGGCGGCGGAGATTGCCGTCAGGACGGTCCGGAAGTGTCTGGAAGGTTCAGGTATTCAAAAAGTGGTTTTTAATGTGTTTCAGGATTATGACAAAAGGATTTATGATGTCCTGCGTTAAGTTGTGTGGAAGAAGATGAGAGAATGGAAACAAAATATGAAAATATTTATAAAGAAAATTTCCCTTTTTGGGAGAAAATATCCAGTGCAGACAGGGAGTACATCTGCCGGAATTCTCATATGCTTACTTACCCGAAGGGAAAGAATATCCATAACGGCGAAGAATGTTCCGGTGTGATCTTCGTCTGTTCCGGGAGCCTGCGCCTTTATATGATGTCGGATGAGGGAAAGGAGATCACGCTTTACCGCCTGCATAGGGGCAATCTGTGTATGCTGTCTGCTTCCTGTGTGCTGGATGCCGTCACGTTTGATGTATTCGTAGACGCGGAGGAGGACAGCCAGTGCTGTGTGGTCAGCGGGCCTGCTTTTGCGGCAGTGTCGCAGCGGAATCTGGACATCCGCATATTTGCGCTGGAAACTGCGGTCAGCCGTTTTTCGGATGTGATGTGGGTGATGCAGCAGATTTTGTTTATGAGCATGGATAAACGTCTGGCAATCTTCCTTTCGGATGAATCAGCCAGAACCGGTTCGGATACCATTGCGCTGACGCACGGGCAGATCGCCCGGTATATGGGTTCTGCCCGTGAAGTGGTATCCCGGATGCTGAAATATTTTGCCGGTGAAGGGATTGTGGAGGTTTCCAGGGGCGGCGTTACGATCCTTGACAAAAAGCGCCTCCGTGATCTAACCCTTTAGCATGGCGAGGATATCTGCTTTCGGTCTCGCGCCTGCCGACTGGCTTATGACGTTTCCGTTTTTGATCACAGCCAGTGTGGGGATGCTCATGACATGGAATTTTTGTGCCAGTTCCGGTTCTTGGTCTACGTTGATCTTGCCTATCAGGTACTGCGGGTTTTCTGCCGCGATCTCTTCCACTATGGGGGATACCATGCGGCAGGGGCCGCACCAGTCGGCGTAGAAATCCAGGAGTACAGTCTTTTCGCTGGTTCTTACAGAATCGAAGTTGTCTTTGTTTACATGGATTATGGACATAATCAGTACCTTCCTTTCTTTATTCCTGCGCTGCTTTTAGCGCATTTTTTTATCTGTTGGCAGTGTATCATATCCTGCTTACTGTTTCTGTGACGAAGTCACGTTTTTTGCTTTGCATATAAGCTGTGTCATTGTTCCCATGGGGCAGTATACGCACCAGGAGCGGGGCTTGAATAAGATCATGGTCAAAAGTCCCAGTACGGTGGAGGTGAGCATCACGCTGTAGAAGCCGAAAGCGAACTGGGCGACACCGTCAGAGAATAGGGTTCCATGGTAAGCCCAATGCCATGGGAGCTTGAATGTCCATAGCAGTGTTACTACGGTGCCAAGATTTTTTACCCCAGCGAAGACCAGCCAGGTGTTCCACAGCATAAGGAAGAACATTGCAAAGAAGAATATCAAAAATCCATATCGGAAATAACCTGATCTCATCCAGCCGGGGATATCCTTTTTCCGTGACAGGCCGAACCTGCCGCCGACCAGGGAAAATAGCTGACCTCTGCCGCAGTATTTGTTGCAGTATGCCTTATTCCCTTTTACAACCGCTATGGCAAGAGGGATAAAAAAGCATAAAAGCCCCAGCCATGCAAAGAGGATATTAAAAAATCCGAGGATCAGGTAGGCCAGTGAGGCAATCCAAAGGTAATCATACCATTTCTTTTTTCCTTTCATTCTTCTGTCACCTCCAATGAGATAATACTTGCGGGGCATTCCTTTACACATTTCCCGCATCCGACACATAATTCCTTGTTGACGACCGCATGGATGCCGCCTGGAACGGTGATCGCGTTTCGTGGACAGACTTTTATGCAGCATCCGCAGGCAACGCATTCCCGGATGCTGACAGCCGCTTTCTTTTTTGCCATGGTAAAACTCCTTTTGTTTTTCTTTATTATACAGGGAGAAATCTTTTGATTCTGTGACGAAGTCACATTGATGCTGATTTCCGATAAACCAAGGAGGAAGCAGGTTACTCATAAATTTCATAGTATCTTGCATTCTGCGGGGTTCTGGCTTATTATGTTATCGTCATATGACGGAAAAGGAGTGCATAGACGGATGAAACAGATTATGGATTTATTTTTAACTTTTGGCAGGATAGGGGCGCTTACGTTTGGCGGCGGGTATGCCATGCTCTCCCTGCTGGATTATGAATGTGTCGAGAAGAAAAAATGGCTCACAGCAGATGAGCTGATGGATGTCACGGTCATTGCGGAATCCACGCCGGGGCCGATCGCGATAAACTGCGCCACCTATACGGGATATAAGCTGGCCGGTATGAGGGGCGCGTTTTTTGCGACCGTCGGCATGGTCCTCCCATCGTTCCTTCTGCTTTTTGCCATTTCTGCTTTTTTTGAAAATATGCTGGTTGTCGGGATGATTGAGAAAGCTTTCAGGGGAATCCGGATTGCGGTTTCCGTACTGATCATACAGGCGGCAGTCAGGATGATACGGAGGATGATGAAAAAATCCCCGGATAGAAAGGCCCAGATGTTCCTTGTTATTTTCTTTTTCCTTGCCGCATTAGCCATGAATATTGCCGGGATTCATATTTCCACGGTATATTTTATTATTTGCAGCGGTTTCATTGGTCTGGCGCTCTTTGGGAGACCGGGAAATAAAAAAGCGGGGAGGGATGATCTGTGATCTATATAAAGCTACTGGCTGCTTTTTTGAAAATAGGTTTGTTTTCCTTTGGCGGCGCATACGGCGCGATCCCCCTTATCCGGGATGTAGTCCTTGAGAACCAGTGGATGGATGCGGAGATGTTTTCAAATCTTATCGCGCTGAGTGAGTCTACGCCCGGCCCGATCATGGTAAATATGGCTACTTATGTGGGAAGTAAGCAGGGAGGCTTCCTAGGGGCGCTGGCTGCGACAACCGGCGTGGTCCTGCCTTCGTTTTTGATCCTGCTGGCAGTTACGATCCTGTTCCATAATTTCCTGAAACATAAAAAAGTGAAGGCTGTGTTAAAAGGGGTAAAGCCGTGCTTAATGGGGGTGATCCTCGCTACGGGCATCTATATGGCAGTTTCCATATGTATTCCTTCTGGGGTATCCAGCCATTTGGCAGAAACACAGGGTATAGGAAGTGGTTTCTTAGCCATTGACCCGGCGGCGTACATCCTTTTGTCTGTTCTTGGGCTTGTCACTGTGTTGTACCAGGCTGTCAGGAAAAAGGATTTCCCGCCTGCCGCGTTGCTGTCACTGGCGGCGGTTCTGGGGTGCATTTTTTATTCATGACAGGGGAGGGCAGTTAAAAAATGAGTTACTCATAAATTTCATAGTATCTTGATATCCAGTGTTTTCAATGGTATTGTATTATCGTCATATGTCGGAAACGGAGGTGGGTGTATGGCAAGGCCAGTCCGGCGCAGGAGGATCTGTTTTGAGCCAAAATATGACAGTTTTGCCCCATGCGGCGCAAAGGGCAGTGAGCAGGTCCTGCTGACAGTGGATGAATTTGAGGCGGTCCGTCTGATCGACCATGAAAAGAAGACTCATGAGCAGTGTGCCAGGCAGATGGGGATTTCCCGCACTACGGTCACGGAAATGTATGAAAGGGCCAGGACGAAGATCGCGGACTGCCTTGTGGGTGGAAAGACGCTTTGTATTTCCGGCGGGAATTATGCGCTCTGTGACGGCTCTGCATGGAGGTGCTGCGGCAAAAAATGTGACAGGGCCAGAGCTGCGGCTGAAATTGAAGGTGAAAGAAAGGAAGATGGGATCATGAAGATTGCAGTTACTTATGAAAATGGAAATGTATTCCCGCATTTTGGGCATAC
>DNJW01000050.1:8734-8867 GCA_003488965.1 Lachnospiraceae bacterium
ACAAAGATTGCGGACTGCATTGTCAATGGCAAGACACTTTGTATTTCCGGTGGAAATTATGTGCTTTGTGACGGCTCTGCATGGAAATGCTGTGGTAAAAAGTGTGTAAGACGAAAAGATTCTCCATGCCAGC
>DNJW01000171.1:0-2913 GCA_003488965.1 Lachnospiraceae bacterium
AAACGCTCCGGAATGGAGATTAATATGCGGAAAGAAGGGATTGACATGGAATTGACAAAGCAGGAGAAGAAAGAACAGAAAATCAGGGCAAAGGAAGAAAAGAAGAGACTGAAGGCAGAAGGAAAAACGCCGATGGACCCGGCGAGGAAGAAAAAAATTATTAAAAGAAGCATTATCGGGGCTGTAGCGGGAGTATTTGTGCTGTTTATCGTCGTATCCAATATTTCGAGGGCGAATGCCAAACCGATGGTATATACGGCTTCGGTAGAGAAGGGTGATATCGAGCAGACGATTAATACAAGCGGTTCCGTTATATCGAACGAGGTGCAAACATATTTTGCACCCGTGGCAATTAAAATCGGGACGATAAATGTAGATGCGGGGGAAACTGTTGCCAAAGGGGAACCGGTTCTTACATATGATGAAACGGACTTGGCAAATGAAAAGCGGACCGCGGAGCTAAAGCTTCAGGCAAATGAGGGGAGTTATAAGAGCTCCATACAGAAAAATAATGAAAGTATCGGGGATTTGGGCGAGGCAAATGTGAATCTGGATGTGCTGGAACAGCAGATTACGGATATTGATAATTATATTAAAGAACTGCAGCGGCAGGTAGATGAAAAGAAGGCAGCCCTTGCCCATGAAGGAGCATTGCTGCAGATATCTTTGATTGACTGGGCGGATCATCCGGATTCTGACGAGTACGAAAACCTTCAGAAAATGGTGCAGTTAAATACTTATGAACAGAGCAATAACGAACAAATCCGTGCATGGGAGGAAGAGATTAAAAAGTATACAGATATGCTCAATAACTGTAAAGAATACAAATCTGAAATGAAATCCCAGAAATCTTCTGCGGAAAGCACAAAACTGAATGCAGGAGGCAAGGAAGAGCTGGAAGCAAAAAATGAAATGGAAAATATAGCGTCCCAGGAAACCCTGAATGCTATCAGCGAGACGGAAAGCGGCATAACCGCGGAATTTAACGGGGTGGTTACGGAAATGAACGCAGTGGAGGGCAAGACTCCCGTGGTGGGCGACCAGCTGTTCAAGCTGGAAAGCACAGAGGATGTAAAGGTCAGCATTTCCATATCCAAATATGATTTGGAAAAAATAAAGGTAGGACAGAAAGCCACGGTTACCATCGGCGGTACTGTCTATGACGGTGAAGTAAGCAAAATCGACAAGATGGCGACAAAGAATAACAGCGGTGCTTCCGTAGTAAATGCCGATATTAAAATTTTGAATCCGGATGAAAATATTTTTCTTGGCGTAGAAGCAAAAATTTCCGTCAGCACATCGAAATCCGAAGGAGCGCTTCTGGTTCCGTTCAGTGCGGTAAATACTGATATGGAAGGCAGTTTTGTATATGCGGTGGAAAATGGAGTAATTGTGAAAAAGCCAGTGCAGACCGGAATTTCTTCCGACTTGAATATTGAAATTACAGAAGGTTTAAGCGAAGGCGACCAGATACTGACCGAAGTAAGCGCGGGGATTTCCGAAGGTATGGAAGTTATGGCAGTACCGGCACAGTAATAGGAAAGGCATGGTTTAAGATATGGCACAAATATGGGAATATATAAAAATAGCCCTGATGAATATTAAAAGCAACAAAGGCCGTTCCATCCTCACCATGCTGGGCATTATCATCGGTATTGCTTCGGTAATTATGGTAATGGCAATCGGAAACGGCGTCAGGGGACAGATTAATGAAGAACTGGAAAGCATGGGAAGCGGCTTGATAGAACTGTATCTGGATACCACTCTGGAGGATGTAACCATGCGGTTTGATGCAGATGATTTTGATCTGATTGAGAGCAGGGTAGACCATGTAAAAGGAGTCACTCCTATTATGGGAGGCTGGGGGCAGGCAAACGGGGCCAAAGGGAATTTTGAGGCCAGGGCAATGTGCGGTACGGAAAGCCTCCAGTATTACTCCGCCAACGGAGGCCCGATAATTAAAGGGAAATATTTTACCAAAGAAGACGTGGAAAGCGGCAACAGAGTATGCGTAATGTCGGAAAGCAGTGCGGTCAATATGTTCGGAACCACAGATGTCATCGGTATGAGTTTTGAACTTTCTATTTATGGGATTTCCAACGAAGTAAGAGTTGTAGGAATCCGTGAAGACAGCGCCGGCATGTTCGTAAATTCAACGATGAGCACCCGTATTGACTTGGAAATGCCTTATACGGTATTGGGGAATGACTATTACTATTATGTGGATGAATTCAACGACATTCTTGTATTTGCGGATGCTACCGAATATTGTACTGAGGTGGCGCAGAAGGCTATCGGCTTGCTGGAAAGCAAATATAACGTACGGGGAGAAGGGCAGATTCAGGTACAGAACATGTCGGATATGTCCGCCCAGTATGACAGCATTTTGGGAATTATCACCACATTTATATCCTTCGTTGCAGCCATATCGCTTCTGGTCGGCGGTATCGGCGTTATGAATATTATGCTGGTATCCGTAACGGAAAGGACAAGAGAAATCGGCATCAGGAAATCTCTAGGCGCCAGAACCGGCTCCATCCTGCTGCAGTTTTTGGCAGAAGCGGCAATCATCACATTGCTGGGCGGCTTAATCGGCATTATATTAGGCATCTTAGGCGGCAATGCCATCGGTTCCGTGGCAGGAGTTCCGGCAAGGACACAAGTTTCTACGATTATCGGAGCAACCGTATTTTCATCGGCGGTGGGTCTGTTCTTCGGGATTTACCCAGCAAGAAAAGCGGCAAAACTCAGCCCTATCGAAGCGCTGCGGCATGAGTGATAATAAAGGGGGGTTGTACTGTATAAAATAAAGGTTATTGATGGCAGATTGAACAAAAGAATTGGAACAAATTCCATTGCACGGAGCATTCCGATGAGACTCTTAACGCGAAAATCGTGTTCAGCAGAGGCTTC
>DNJW01000171.1:3252-4019 GCA_003488965.1 Lachnospiraceae bacterium
AAATCGTGTTCAGCAGAGGCTTCCACGATTTTTGAGTCTCATCTCCATCGTGCAAAAGTTATTTGTTCCAATTCTTTTGTTCAATCTGCTAAGCAAAATTTTTGAATGAGAGTGGGTACATTCCCCGCCCCTTGGGGCGCAAGCAAACTTTAACAGGACAGAAAAGCATGATACAATGTAGAGAAAAAGGAGAAGTGTAGATTGAGTGAGGCTATACACAAATCACACAATGTATCAAAGCTGATGTATCATTTCGTATTACCAACAAAGTATCGGAGAGTAGTAGTAAGCGAAGAGGTAGAAGAGGTAATAAAAGAAACCTGTATAGAAATAAGTGAAAGGTATGAGTTAATATTTTTAGAGATAGGCGCGGATAAAGATCATGTACATTTTTTGGTGCAGTCAGCACCAAATTATAGTCCGGCACAGCTTGTAAAGATAGTGAAAAGCATAACAGCGAGAGAGGTATTTAGGAGATGTCCAGACGTAAAGAAAAAATTATGGGGAGGGAATTTCTGGTCATCAGGGTATTATGTATCAACAGTAAGCGAGCATGGAAATGAGAAAGTAATAGCAAATTATGTAAAAAACCAGGGGGACGAGTATAGGAAGCTATATCGGAATAATGAGATAGAAGGACAGATGAACCTGTATGATTATGAGTAGAGGCAGAGACAAGGAAATCCGCATACCCCGCTTTTGAGGGAGCAAGGCGAGCGAAAAAGTCAAGTGCTGTGAGAGGCGACGTAGGAGCCGCTCACAGTGCT
>DNJW01000241.1:0-133 GCA_003488965.1 Lachnospiraceae bacterium
TATCAAGCTTATTTTTCAATCTACCCTCCATGCCGCTACTTCACCACAACATAAATCATTTAAAAAGCGACGCAGTTTCCTATAAGGCAAGGGAAGAACGCCGCATCTAAGGCGTTCTTCGAAACATTAAGAA
>DNJW01000241.1:420-10933 GCA_003488965.1 Lachnospiraceae bacterium
CTTCGAAACATTAAGAAACTCTTAGGCTGCGTCCTTTGCAGCCTTAGTGTTTCTTAATGTTTTTATACCCCGGCATATAAAATAAAACTAATCAATGCCAGGCAAAGTATATTCAGCCCGATGCCCAGATGGGGAAAAAGATAATAATTATCTTTTTCTATCCTGGAAAGTATTCCAAGTATCAGTCCTGCCAGCGAAAACAGCGTTACAAGAAATACCGCAGCTCCATATTGGGGCTGCGCCTCTCCCCCGTTTCTGTATGCCAAATAAACGGCCGCTCCCACTGTAAGAAGCGAAAGAATCCCCAGAACCGTTGACATAATCCCCTTTTCCGGATGCTTCCGCACAGTAAATATATATCCTTCCTTTTTCTTTCCCTTATGGTTTTCCGTATAAAACATACTTTCCTCCATTGCTGTCTAACTTTCAAATGGGCATTCCCTTACCAGAAATACCCATCCGTCTCAGAATAATATCTTTGATTTGCCCGCCAGCAGTTTCGCCCCGCTTATAATCAGCAGAACACCGCTGGTAATTCCAGCCACCAGTATTACTACGCCTACTGAAATATTCAAAGCACCCGCACCGCCCATTGTTTTATATATTTTCTCTTCCATATAAGTCCCTCCGTTCCTTTCGCATTTCCTTATTTCACGCCGTACTGCACATAATATGCATCGATTGCCGCTTTGCACCGCTCATCAATATAGATTTGACCGTGATATGGCCTATTATACAAATATTCCACCACTTCTTCCATTGTGACAATCGCATTTGCATCGAATCCATATTTCTCTTTTATCTCGCTCAGTGCGCTTTTCTCTCCCTGCCCTCTTTCCATACGGTTCAAGGATACAATAAGCCCCTTTATCTCCACGTCTGCCTGGGCTTTCAGTATCGGGAAAGTTTCCTCTATGGATTTTCCGGAAGTCATTACATCCTCAATAATTACCACTCTGTCGCCGTCATGCAGCTTGCTTCCCAAAAGAATTCCCGTATCTCCATGGTCTTTCTCTTCCTTCCGGTTCGAACAGTATCTTACATCCTTGCCGTACAGTTCACTGATTGCCATAGCCGTTGCCACACTGAGGGGAATCCCTTTATAAGCAGGTCCGAACAGTATGTCAAAATCCAGCCCATAGCTGTCATGAATTGCCTTGGCATAATATTCTCCCAGCTTCCTCAGCTGTGTACCCGTCACATATCCTCCTGCATTCATGAAAAAAGGGGATTTCCGTCCGCTCTTTAATGTAAACTCGCCAAACTTCAGCACCTGGCTGTCTACCATAAATTCAATGAACTCCTGCTTGTAAGCTTCCATACGTCTGCTCTCTCCTTATTTTAAGTGGTTTTTGTTACGTATATTCTCATCTGCCCAGAGCCTGCGTAATATCGTCCCTCATATCTTCTACCGCTGCGCGCGCCGCCTCGCCGAAACATGCTTCTCCATATTTTGCGTATTTTTCCTGTTTATATGCTGCAATAATCCCTCTGGAAGAATTGACAATGGCACCCAGACCGTCTTCGTTGAAAAAGGATACCAGATCCGCCCCTTTTCCGCCCTGAGCTCCGTATCCGGGTACAAGAATATAGGCCTTGGGCATAATCCTGCGCAATGCCTTTCCCATCTCAGGATAAGTAGCGCCGACTACCGCCCCTACATAACTATAAGAATCGCCCATATAGGATTCTCCCCATTCGGCTACCTTTTCCCCTACAATCTCATACAGCGGCCGGCCGTCTGCCAGACGGTCCTGAAATTCCCCGCTGCTGGGATTGGATGTCTTGACAAGTATAAAAATTCCCTTTTTTTCCTCTTTGCATACATCAATGAAGGGTTTGACCCCATCCGTGCCGAAATAAGGATTTACCGTTGCAAAATCTTCATCAAAACCGGCATGGACTTTACTCCCCACCTGAACCTTTCCAAGATGCCCTACCGCATAGGCCTTGGAGGTAGAGCCGATATCGCCCCGTTTGATATCCCCGATAATAAGCAGTCCCTTTTCCCTGCAGTAATCCAGCGTTTTCTTAAATACCTTAAGCCCTTCTATCCCAAACTGCTCATACATGGCAATCTGGGGTTTTACCGCCGGAACCAGATCATAAATATTATCCACAATCTCCTTATTGAACTGCCAGACAGCTTCTGCCGCTCCCTCCAAGGTCTCCCCGTATTCTCTGTATGCTTTTTGAGTAATATGGCCGGGAATGTAATCCAGCATGGGATCCAGCCCCACCACTACGGGTGCTCCCGTTTTCTTTATTTTGTCTGTCAGCTTCTGTATCATTCTTTCCCTCATTTCTGCGCGGCTTTTTGCGCATATCAAGTTTGTGGGTGCCGCGCAGACACAAACTTTCTTCCCCTATATGTTTTCTAATCCTTTATCTGCACAAACAAGAATAGTCCGGCAGGCGTTGATTTAAAGCTTCACATCTTTTAAATCATCCAGTACATATTTATTCTCAATATAGTCTGGAAATTCTTCCCTTCCTACCCATTCCCATTCGCCGTATTCTTCACCAAGAACAATATCACCTTCATCTTCAATAGAGCATATATATGCAATCCCTACACATTGGGAATCCCCTATTAGATTGGACCAAGTATAAACAATACGCTCTATTTCCCCTTCCACAGAAAGGATTTCCCCAATCGCCCTGAGCATAGCCTCATCAGGCGATTCCCCGAAGTTTACCTCTGCATCCACAAATTCCCATAAAAAGGGGTCTGGGATTCTGTCATCCACCCATCTTTTCAGCAGAAGAAATTTTCCATCTTTTTTTATAATACCTTTTACCCTCAAATAAATATTTTGCACTTTTCATACCCCTTTCTTATCTGGAAGCAATACTGTCCTATCTTCCGTTCTCCCTTCCGGCATCCTTACCTATATACGGACGCAGCTGTCCGCATACTTCCGTATATTGGATACATTCACGTATTTTTGAAAACTATCCCCTTTTACCACCACAAGTGTAGGTGCCTGCATAATTCCGTATTTGCCTGCCAGCTCCATATTCTCTTCCGCATCTATAACCACATACTGCTCCCCTTTCAGATACTCCTTTGCCAGCTTACAGTTCGGACATGTTTTCGTTGTAAAAAGATATTTTACGTTTTCCGGCTTCTCTACCTTCACTTCCGCTTCACCGGCATAGCCTGATAAAGTTACCACACTGGCCATAGGACGTTTCAAGCCGGAATTTAAAACATCGTATTCCGTCCGGTTTGTATACTCCTGCAGTTTTCCGTCATTCCAGTTCTGCACCGGCCTATAATATCCGGTAATGCGGCTGTACACTTCCGTTGCCTTGCCGCAATGGGGACAAATCTTCTTTTCCCCTGCCAGATATCCATGTTTCCGGCAAATGGAATAGGTAGGCGATATCGTATAATACGGCAGCTTGTAATTTTCCGCAATGGTTTTTACCAGGCTTGCTGCCGCCTTCCAGTCAGGCAGTTTTTCGCCCAAAAAAGCATGAAATACTGTTCCAGAGGTATATAATGTCTGCAGTTCATCCTGAATGTCCAGCGCATCAAAAATATCCGTCGTATAATCCACCGGTAAATGGGAGGAATTCGTATAATAAGGAGTATCCCCCAAAGCCCCTGCCGTTTTGATTGCCGGCCATCTCTTTTTGTCATGTTTTGCCAGACGGTAAGCTGTACTCTCCGCCGGTGTAGCTTCCAGATTATATAAATCACCGTACATTTCCTGATAATCCGAAAGACGGTTTCTCATATGATTCAAAACTTCCTTTGTAAATTCCTGGGTCTTTTTGCTGCTTAAGTCTGCCCGCAGCCAGTTTGCATTCAACCCTGCCTCATTCATTCCCACCAGACCGATGGTAGAAAAATGATTGTCAAAATTTCCAAGATAACGCTTTGTATACGGATAAAGCCCTTCGTCCAAAAGCTTTGTGATAACCCCCCGTTTTATTTTCAGGGAACGGGCCGCAATATCCATCATTCTGTTCAGCCGTCTGTAAAAATCATCTTTGTTGGAGGATAAATAAGCTAACCTAGGCATATTAATCGTTACCACGCCTACGCTTCCCGTACTTTCCCCGGAACCGAAAAATCCCCCTGTTTTTTTCCTCAGTTCCCGCAAATCCAGCCGCAGCCTGCAGCACATGCTGCGCACATCCCCCGGCTCCATATCAGAATTAATATAATTGGAAAAATAAGGGGTACCGTATTTTGCCGTCATTTCAAAGAGCAGGCGGTTATTTTCGTTATCCGACCAGTCAAAATCCCTGGTAATGGAATAGGTAGGAATCGGATACTGGAATCCTCTTCCGTTGGCATCCCCTTCAATCATCGTCTCAATGAATGCCTTGTTGACCATATCCATTTCTTTCTTGCAGTCTTTATATCTGAAATCCATTTCCTTGCCGCCTACAATTGCCGGCAGCTGCGCCAAATCATCCGGCACCGTCCAGTCCAAGGTAATATTGGAAAAAGGAGCCTGCGTCCCCCACCGGCTGGGCGTATTCACCCCGTAAATAAAAGACTCAATACACTTCTTTACTTCCGGATAAGTCAGGCTGTCCGCCTTTACAAAAGGAGCCAGATAGGTATCAAAGGAAGAAAATGCCTGGGCGCCTGCCCATTCATTCTGCATAATCCCCAGGAAATTCACCATCTGATTGCACAGAACGGAAAGGTGAGCCGCCGGGGCAGACGTAATCTTTCCCGCAATACCGCCCAACCCTTCTTGAATCAGCTGCTTTAAGGACCATCCTGCACAATACCCTGTCAGCATGGAAAGATCATGAATATGTATATCCGCATTTCTATGGGCATCCGCAATCTCCGTATCATAAATCTCGGACAGCCAGTAGTTCGCCGTCACTGCGCCGGAATTGCTAAGAATCAGCCCTCCTACTGAATAGGTCACTGTAGAATTCTCTTTTACTCTCCAATCTTCTACCTTTACATAGCTGTTTACCACATCTTTATAGTCCAAAATCGTTGACTTCATATTGCGCATCTTTTCCCGCTGTTTCCGATACAATATAAAGGCCTTTGCCGGTTCTGTATATCCTGCCTGCTCCAGTACTTTTTCCACGCTGTCCTGAATATCCTCCACATGAACCTTGCCGTCCTTTACTTTATCCTGAAACTCAGCCGTTACGCGCAATGCCAGCAAATCTATAATATCATTATTGTACTGCATATCTGTGGCATTGAAAGCCTTCATAATAGCATCGTTGATTTTTACCAGCGTAAAATCCGTCACTTCTCCATTCCGTTTTATTACCTGAAACATTCTAAGCCTAAGCCCCCATTCTTTTTCCTTGCGGATCCGGATGCTGCAAAAAAAGTCATCCCGGCACAGCTTTTCCCTGCCAATACCGCATATGGGCATTGTATCATCACGGAAATGAAAAGTCAATAAAGGCACAAGATATTATGCTAACAATTTTACGCATATACAATATCTTGTGCCCGTTTTCATCTTGTCTTTAAAAAAGTATATTCTCTCTGTGCCGTTTCATCGTCGGGATACGTGGAAAGATAACTGTTCATCAGGCTTGCCGCGGTCTGGTACTGTCCCAGCCTTTCATAAGTAACAATCTCATTAAACTTTAAAGTCTGCATAATATCACAGTTTTCCACATTCATTCCTGCCTGGAATGCGGCAAGCGCCTCATCATAGGCTTTCATTTCCATCCTGCACAGCCCCAGACGGTTATACACGCTGGCATTGGTCTGGTCATTTTCAATGTAACTGCTGTAAACGCTTACAGCATAGTTAAAATCGCCCAGTTCCTCATAAGTCTGCCCCAGAAGCAGAACAGCCTCATAGCCTTCCGTCTTTCTTGCTTTTTCCAGATAGTTTCTGGCATTGTCATAATCGCCGAGATAATAATAAATCCGTCCTCTTTGATAATCCGTCATGGATTTTGTATCGCTGGCAAGCGCCGTCTGGAAATATTCCTGCCCGGCTTCTTTATATCCGTTCCGTTCCAATACCAGATAAATATCAATCAGCTGGTTATAATCCTCTTTTCCAAGAGAGATTGCTTTATCAAAATCCGCCTTTGCTTGCTCATAATCGTTTACTATCCTGACACTTCCGCGAAGACGGTACGCCAGCCGGTCTTTCGGGTTCAAGTCAATAATTGCGCTGTATGCCTCAATGCTGCTGCTGATATCCCCTATCTTATAATAGGCGGTAGCCAGATAATAATTAATATCGTAATCAATGGCATCTATACGGCCGTTACCGGAACTGAGTGCCTTTTCAAAAGCTTCCACTGCCTTGTCATACTGGGTCAGCCCCATATAGGCAAGCCCCTGCCCCCTATATAAAAGACGAAGGTCTTCTCCATCTGCCATTGCCTGGTCAAAGCATTCCAGTGCGGTCCCATAATCCAATGCTTCCACCGCTTTCATGCCTTCATCTATGGAAGGAGTCTTGCTCCCTCCGCATCCGGCCAGTATGAAACAAGCCAGAAGCATTGCAAACAGAGCCGTATTTTTTATCCTTTGTCTCTTCATTCCTTATCCTCATTTCTGCGCTGCTTGATCGCGCATTTCAAGTTTGCATTTCAAAGTCTTTCATTTTTCATATTACTATATTTTGCGGTTCCACACAAGTATTATCCCTATTTCCAGCCGCTTTCGTAAGGCGAAAGTTCAAAGCGGATAAAATATCCTTTGTCGTGTTCACATACCGGACATTTCTCCGGCACTCTCTGCCCTTCAAAAACATAGCCGCAGTTCAAACACATCCATGCCGCTTTTACGTCGGAGACAAACAGCTTATTCTGTTCCAGGAGCTCCGCCAGGCGCCCGAAACGGTCCCCGTGGATTTTTTCGATTTCCGCTATTTTATGGAAGGACGATGCAACGCTTAAAAAACCCTCCTCTTTTGCCTTATCGCCAAACGCCTTATAAACCGGGTCATGCTCCTCGTATTCGTTGTGCTGGGCCGTGCGTAAAAGTTTTGCCACATCATCTGCCAAATCCACCGGGTATCCTCCGTCCACATGTATCGTCTCTCCCGCCAGTTCTTTCAAGTGATTATAAAATACTTGCGCATGCTCCTTTTCCTGCTCCGCCGTATAGCGGAAAACAGCGCTGACCACATATAGGTTTTCCTTCTTCGCCTGCTGGGCAGCAAAAGTATACCTGTTTCTCGCCTGGCTCTCCCCGGCGAACGCCCTCATCAGATTATCCTTTGTTTCGCTGTTTTTAAATTCTATTCCCATCCTGAACCTCCTGTATGATTTTTTCCGTTCCTGTCATACATTCTGTCCAGTTTCTCCCTATTTAATCATTCTTCCTCTTCATTTTTCAGTCCGATTTTCAAAACATTATGCAGTTCGGGAAACTGCTTTCGCAAAGTTACCGGACTTCCTTCCTCGCTCAAAAAGCAATGTCTGGATTCTCCCGTTGCCACTATATTTTCCGTATAAATATCTTTCATGAGATATTTCAAGGTCAGTTTAATGCCGTTATAATCTTTCACCTCAATCTCTACCCGGATACGGTCATTAAAGGTGGTGGTTTTCCTATATTCACATTCTACACCTATGACAGGGGAAATAATACCGCACTCCTCCATTTTGTCATATCCCCATCCTATCTGCTGCATAAAATCCACTCTGGCCTCTTCCATCCAGCGGATATAATTGGAATGATGGGTAATGCCCATCTTATCCGTTTCGTAAAATTGTACTTTATGAATATATGGTTTCATAATCAGCTGCCTCCTTGTCTATTTATCATATATTTAGTCAATTGCGAAATCAATAAATTTGCTGAATATTCTGACAATATATTCCCTGAAAATCCTTTTTGTGCCATGGAACTGCGACCATAAAACGTGAGGACCTCTGTCCGAACGTTTTTGCCTTACTGGGCGCAGTGAAATGTCCGGCACACTTGGATTTTCAGGAAATATATTGTCAGAATATTCTCACAGCTTAGAGTTTCGCAATTGCCTATTATCATATAGCTAAAGTTTACTGCGTCTCCTTTACTGCCGTAAGAACAAAAATCCTGGAATCAAAATCGCCGGCATAGCCTTCCGAAACCGCCCCTTCCCCGGAAGTATAATCCGTCGTTATCAGCCCCACATTCATCAGCTCGTCCCCAAAGTAATATCCGTCTCTACCCTCAATTTTATAACGGTATTCTTCCTTCAGTCCCTGCAGCTTTATCCTTGTATACGGCATATTCGCCCCGCTTAAGATGCGGTACCAGCCTGCCACTGCCACTGTCTGCTCCTCATTTACCGAGATCCATGCGGCCACATTTCCCTCAAAAGGACTGCATAAGCGGTAAAAATTTCCAAACTGCAGCACTTCCCGGTATTCTTTCATAAATCGTATCTGTTCTTTCACTTGTTCCTGTTCTTCACCTGTAAGCTTGTTCAAATCCAGTTCATAGCCAAAGGTTCCGAAAAACGCCACATTGGCCCTGGTATGCAGCGGGGTATTACGGTATACCTGATGATTCGGCACTACGGATACATGGCTCCCTATGCTGCTTATGGGATAGCAGAAAGAAGTCCCGTACTGAATCTTCAGCCTTTCTGCCGCATCCGTATCGTCGCTTGCCCAGCCCTGAGGCGCATAATACAGCATTCCCGGATCAAACCTTCCGCCGCCGCTGGCACAGGATTCAAACAATACCTTAGGAAATTTGGCCGTCAGCCTGCTGTACAAATCATATACCCCTAAAATATATCTGTGGAACACTTCCCCCTGACGGTCTGACGGAAGAGATGCCGAATAGCATTCGGTAATGCTGCGGTTCATGTCCCACTTTACATAAGAAACCTTGGCCCCTTCCAGTATTTTTTCCATCATGCCGTAAATCCTGTCCACCACTTCCTTACGGGAAAAATCCAATACATACTGAAATCTCCCATGGGAACTGTGGCGTCCCGGCGTTTCGATAATCCAGTCCGGATGTTCTCTGTACAAATCGGAATCCTTGTTCACCATCTCCGGCTCAAACCATAAACCGAACTGCATTCCCAGCCCTTCGATTTTCTCCGCCAGTCCTTTGATGCCGTCTGGAAGACGCTCCGGGTTCGCCACCCAGTCCCCCAGTCCTGCACGTTCATGGCTTCTTTGACCAAACCATCCGTCATCCAGCACAAAAAGCTCCACGCCGCATTCTTTTGCCTTTTTTGCGATTTCCAGCAGACGTTCTTTTGTAAAATCAAAGTAAGTAGCTTCCCAATTATTAATCAATATCGGTCTGGCTTTATCCCTCCAATATCCTCTTGCCAGCCGTTTTCCGTACAGCTTATGGAAAATACGGCTCATGCCGTTCATTCCTTCCAAAGAATAAACCATCACCGCCTCCGGTGTCTGAAAACTTTCCCCTGTCTCCAGCTTCCAGTCAAAGCAAGACGGATTGATTCCCAGAAGAATCCTTGTGGTATCCTGTGTATCCACTTGTGCCTGTGCCAGAAAGTTACCGCTGTAAACCAGACTGAATCCTATTGTTTCCCCCTGAAATTCATCGGCAGAAGGACGTTTCAGCACAAGAAACGGATTGTGTTCATGAGAAGAATGCCCTCTCATGCTCTCCACCGCCTGAATACCTTGTTCCAGCCTTCTGATTTTCACATGCCTTTCCCTTGACCATGCGCCGGAAAACTGTACCCAGTCATAACCGGAATCCGGCAAATCCAGGCAAAGACTCATTGCCGTCAGCAAATGCACCGCTTCTTTCCCTTCATTTATAAATTTTGCACTTCTGGCAATAGCTCCCGTTTCAAAAACCGTATACAAAAGCTCCAGACGGATATCCGATACCAGATCCTTTAAACGGACAATCAGAGTCACCGCCTCTTCCGGAGTCTCCGTATAGGTTGCTGGAAGCCCCTCCAGTTCCGGCTTTCCATAGGCAATGGAATAATCCTGAAACCGGAAATCCGAAATACGGCTTCCGTTTTCCTGCAGAATTTCTACTGCCGGACGGCGGAAATCAGTGGTTCCGTACACCCCATACTCTTGCCTGATATGTTCCAAAGAAAATAGTTTCTCATCATCCAGCAGATAAGATGCCATAGGCCGTGACATCATTTCCAAAAGATAGGAATAATCCTTGTCCGCATTTATTCTTCTTCCAAAATAAAGCTGCCCCAGATGCCCGTTGGGCAAAACCTTCATAATATAACTGACGTTATCATTATACAAATGAAATATTTTCGTTTCATCCTGATATATGATATGCATCCTGAATTTCCTCCGTCCCGCTTCGATTTTTCTCCATGCCGATTTGTCCTTTTTGACCAAATACCGCATGATACATATTCCTTCAAATGTTATTTTTATTATAAACAAATCCGCCGGAAATGCAATAGCCCCCGCTGTTTCGAAAAACAGTCAAAATGTTATATTTTCACCGCCCACATTCCTTGGCAGAACATCTTTTTTTGCTAAAATATACTTAGGCGATCGCAAAACTCTGATTTTCCAATTACGAATTGTGCAGTTTGTATATTCCATAAGCAGACCCTTGATTACCGTCGGTACT
>DNJW01000403.1 GCA_003488965.1 Lachnospiraceae bacterium
AGCAGTTATGAAATGTTCTGGTATCCATGGGATGACACAAAGAAGGAGGCCTGGGTGAGACAGATGCCCAAGCATAAGTATGTGATTCACTTGGAAAACAACCCGATTACTACTTACCGTTACCGTATGCATCAGGAGGACCTGGCAAAACAGTTCGGCAGATGGTACCGGATTTCCCATGGGAACAAAAAAACCGTCTGTCTGCTGGGAATGCGGGCGGACGAATCCTTGCAAAGATACAGCGGGTTTTTGAATAAGAAGTACGGTTATAAAAATGAATGCTGGATTAGCAGGCAGTTTAAAAATGTATGGTGTGCCTCCCCGCTGTATGACTGGAGCCTGGAGGATGTATGGCATGCCAATTATCTTTTTGAGTATGACTATAACCGTCTGTATGATTTATATTATATGGCAGGTCTTAAGGTTTCTCAGATGCGGGTGGCTTCCCCTTTCAACGATTATTCCAAGGATAGCCTGAATTTATACCGCGTACTGGACCCGGATATATGGGCGAAGCTGGTAGGGCGTGTACAGGGAGCCAATTTTGCCAGTATTTATGCCAGGTCAAAGGCCATGGGTTACCGCAGCATCACTTTGCCGGAGGGACATACATGGGAGTCCTATACCAGGTTTTTGCTGGATACGCTTCCTGTAAAGCTGCGGAACAATTATGTCAAGAAATTCAATACGTCCATTAAATTCTGGCATGAAAAGGGGGGAGGACTGGAAGAGGAAACGATTAGGGAACTGGAGGAGCACGGATATAAGATAAAGCGCAACGGGGTTTCCAATTATACGCTGGATAAAAAATCCCGGATTATATTTATGGAAAAAATCCCGGACAATACGGATGACATAAAAAGCTGCAGGGATATTCCAAGCTGGAAAAGGATGTGCTACTGCATTTTAAAAAATGACCATATTTGCCGCTCCATGGGTTTTGGGCTCAACAGACAGCAGCAGAGGGCAATTGACATGATAAAGAAAAGGTACAAAGGATTGGAGGAGATGAATGGAGAAATATAAAAGTCCCGTTTATAACATAATTTCAGTACCGGTACATAAAATTAAACCGAATAATTATAATCCCAACTCGGTGGCGCCGCCGGAAATGCAGCTGCTGTACCAGAGCATCAAAATGGACGGCTATACCATGCCGATTGTCTGTTATTATAATAAGGAAACGGACGAATATATTATTGTGGACGGTTTTCACCGTTACAGGGTGATGCTGGAGCATGAGGATATCTTTGAACGGGAAGAGGGAAGGCTGCCGGTGTCGGTCATTGACAAACCGCTTGACCACCGGATGGCAAGTACCATCCGTCACAACCGGGCAAGGGGAAGCCATAACGTGGATCTGATGAGCAACATCGTAAAGGAACTGCATGAAATCGGACGTTCCGATGCATGGATTTCCAGACATCTGGGAATGGATAAGGATGAAATTCTGAGACTGAAGCAGATTACAGGACTGGCAGCGCTGTTTCAGGATATAAAATTCGGAAAGGCATGGCGTCCGGTGGAAGAAGATGACGAAGGAGAGACGGAGGATGAATTTGAAACGGGAGCTGGTGATTCCGAATGCGGACCTTCCCTTTAAAATGTTTGTTTTTGAAGGAAAGAACGGAAAGAGATGGGCAGGAGGATGGCCTGCGAAATTGACATAGAATAATGCCGCATTGTATAATTATGTCATATAAACGCGGAAGGAGAGGGCACCGGATGGAAACACAAAGGATATTTGAAGTGCTGGGAATTGGTGAAACCAAGGATGAAAAGGAAATAAAAGCGGCGTATAGGAACAGGCTGGCATCGGTGAATCCGGAGGATAACCCGGAGGGATTTAAACGTTTAAGGGAGGCTTATGAGAGCGCCCTTGTTATGGCAAGGGGGCAGGAAGAAGAGCAGCTGCAGGATACACCGTCAGACCGGTATATAAGAGAGGTCGAGGAGGTATACCGTTCTTTGCCCCGAAGGCTGGATGAAAAGGAATGGGAACGTCTGGCAAGGAATGAGATGCTGGACGACTTGGTATTGGAGGAAGAAATTAAATGGAAGCTTTTCCGGTATTTGGCGGACCATTTTAGAATGCCTGCGCCTATCTGGAAAGTATTGGATAAGGCATTTGGAATTGTGGAAAATGCCGGAGAATTTAAAGAGCATCTGCCGGAGGGATTTGTGGATTTTATGGTATGGAAAAGTTCCGAAGAGGGAGGCGGGACGGATTTTCCCTTTGAAAAGCTGAAAGGGAAGGAAACGGCAGATTATGATGAATTTATCAGGAATTTTAACGAATTATCCCAGATGCTGGGGGAAGAGCCTGAGGATAGGGAAAACTGGAAGAAGGAACTGGGACAGAAAATTACTTTTATGGATACCTTGGAAATTTTCCATCCCTGGTATGAGATGGAAAAGGCGAAATATAGGTTTGCCTGCGGACAAAAAGAAGATGCGGAGCATGCGGTACGAAAGCTTTGGGATATGGGGGAAAAGGATATCAGAATGCTTTATGCCGGTGCGGGCATATTGAACGGATGCGGGCAGAGCGAAGAGGCGGCGGAGATTTACGGGAAACTCCTGGAGGAAGAGGGGATGACCAATGAGGACGTTTATAATACATCCGTTGCCTTGGCGGAAATCCGTGCCGGACAGCAGAAATGGGAAGAGGCCAGGGAACATGCTTTGGCGGCAAGAAGGCTTTACAGTACCCGTAAGTCGGTGGAACTGCTGAAGGAATGCAATACGGAAATTATCAAGCTGTATACGGGAGAAAAAGCGGCGGGAATGACTGCGGAGGACGGCGTTACACTGGCATGGTGCTATATCCAGGAAGGAAGGGCGGAAGAAGGACTGGAGTTTTTCAGGGAGCATCCGGTGCTGGAAGAGGATATGACGGGACGTCAGGCGGAGTGCCCGACGGGATGTCAGGAAGGGGAGCGGGCAGGATGCCAGGCGGAGTGCCATAGGGTAAAGGCTATTCTCTTTGTGTCGGCCAGAATGGACGTGGAGGCAGAGGCGGAAGCAAAACTGTGGAGAAAATGTATTCTAGAACTGGAGAAAGAAGAACCCTATTGGCTGGCGCAGAGTTATGAACTGGAAGGGAAGGCATTCCAGATACGCTATGAAAAGCTGGAGACAAAGGAAGGGGAAGAGGCAAAAAAGCTGAAAGAAGCGGCGTTGTCTGCTTTTGATGCGGCAGTGTCGGTACAGCCGGAAGATATTGATTTCTTGATGGCAAAGCTGCATTTCCTGCGAGCGCTAAAGGATTACAGGCAGATGGTGGAAATCTGCGGTAAGATAAAAGAAATCGACAAAGGGTATTTCTGGGCTTATTTCTATGCCCAGGAAGCTTATGAAGGGCTGGGCAAAGCGCAGGAAGTAGTGGATACTTTTTATGAAGCGAAGAGAATTTATGCCGGAATGCCGGAAATTTACGAGCGTGCCGCAGGGGCATTTTGGGCATATGGACAATACGGGGAGACAAAAAATATCATCCGGCAGGCAGAAGAGGCGGGCATAAACAGTTTTTCCCTGCGGGTGAAGAAGCTGGAGATGATGCGGCGGGATGCGGAGAATGAAGAAAGCCTGAAAGAGGCGGATGAATACGCAAAGCAGCTGATTGAGGAACTGGAACAGGCGGAAGGGGTAAAGAATAAGGATATTCTTTTGTCGGACGCTTATTTGCAGAGAGCATTTATTCATGACAGCAGATATGCCGACAAGTTCAGGCAAGAGGACGAGATGGAGACCTGGGCAAAACGGTCGGTGGAACTGGCGGACAGCAACCGGAACCGGTACTTTTTAGGACGTTTTTATGAGGAATATAAGGATGAGCCGAAAACTGCCTATGAGCATCTGAAAATATGCGAAGATCGGGGGCTGGATTTTGAATGGCTGTACTATTATCTTGCTTTGTGTCATGAGGATTTTAAGGAATGGGACAACGCTATTGCATATTATAAAAAGGCGATAGAAAAGGCTCCGGAGGAAAGGGACTTTCCATGGCGGATTGCATGGCTTTACCGCATGAAGTTCAACCGGACGGGGCAGAAGGAATATTATGAGGAAGCCATTAAGTATTTGAATCTTTTTGTGGAAAAACACGGGGAAAATGCCAGGGAACTGTGGCAGCTGTCCGATCTTCATTCTAAGAACAGGGAATATGAACTGGCATTGGCGGAAATCGAGAGAGCGATGGAAAGGGACGGACAGAGCAGAAACTGGGGTCATAAAGCGGTGCTTCTGGAGCTGATGGGAAGAAAAGACGAGGCAGTGGAATATTACGAGAAAGGAATTGCCGTAGGGCTGGAAAAGGGGACGGATTACAGCTATGGTTACTCCCAGATGTTTGATTATTTCTGTGAATTGAGGGAATATGAAAAGGGGCTTGCATGGTTCCAGGAAAAAATCGGGCTTATGAAGACAGAGGAACAGAAAAAGACAGCCTATGGATACATAAAATATTATTATATCATGCTGAAGGATTATACCAAAGCATTGGATGCGCTGGAGAGAATACATGGAGGAATATCGCTGGCAGATTATGTGTCTGACGGATGGGAGGAAGAAGGCGAGCGCATCAATGACCTTTTGGATGCGTATCAGTTTTTCTTAAGTCCGGAGGAATTAAAACAGAAAGCGGAGGAGGCCGTGGCACTTCTGGAAGGAGACGGGGCAGCCGGCCTGAAAGAAAACCATGAGGGAAAGAGAAGCGCATATATACAGATTGCGTTCTGCTATGCCCATTATATCATGGATGAGGAAAAGGGGATTCTGTATTTTAAGAAAGCGCTGGAGCAGGCAGAACTTGATGAGAAGGGCATAAATACCTCCGGTTACCGTTATACGGTATCCAGTCTCATGAAAATCCTTTGGAGACAGGGAAAGCTGGAACAAGCGAAAGAATGCCGGAAACTCTATGTGAAGAGTCTGGCGGAAATCTACGAAGAATGCAAAGAACTGGGAAAGGGGACGGAAGAACTCCATTTGAGGGAATGCGCCCATAGAAAAACAAATATTTATCATCTGTTTGAGATTTCTTTTTTCAGCGGCGAGTACGAGGAAGCAAGGGGATATCTGCAGCAGATAGAAGCATGCGAATGGTGCTGGAACTGTACAAGCCTGGAATGCACGGAGCAATGGGAGTGCAAAGGATTCATGGCTCTTCATGACGGGAAGCTGGAAGAGGCGGAAAAGTATCTGAAGCATGCATTGGAATGCGGCCGCAGAGGGAATGACGATGCCAAATGGGGGTTGAAGATATTGAAAATGATGCAGAAATAAATATATCTGGTAAGATACGATGAAAAGGACTGTTACACTAAAATAGCGTAGCAGTTTCTTTTTGCCCGGAAATACAATTCGGATTTTATTTTATACTTGACAATTAAACACACAAGTTATATTATTTGTATGATGCATCTGACATAACCCGTAGACATCATTGGATGTTCTGTGTTGGAAGCATCGTTTATCTTACATATTTTTCAACTATCAAAGGAGGATCTAAAAATGAAAAAAGCAACTCTTAACAAAGTGTTTGCAAGCGCATTGGCAGTAGCTCTCTGCGTTCCCATGCTGGTTGTAAATCCGATGACTGTTAACGCTGTTTCCGGCAATACAGTATCTGGAAATACATCTTCTGGCAGCACATCCAGCAGTGAATCCAGCTCAAGCAGCTCATCCAGCACTGGTTCCGTTACAGTAGGTTCCAATGCCACCGTAGTAATCGCTGGAAGGAATGTAACCACAACTGTTGGCGGCGTATTCGTTGCAACAGCAGTTAACGGCGCAGCAATCACAACACCTTATGCATCTGTAGCAACTGCAGCAGGATTAAGCCAGGCAGATATTGATGCAGGAACAAACGTAAGATTCTATATCTGCAACAGCACAAACAAAGCAATGAAAGATGCTCTGAAATCTGCAGCAGAAGCAACAGGAAAGAACGTTGCAGCTTACATCAATGTTGATTTGTATACGATTACCAAGAAGGGTGCAGTAACAGCTATCAGAAATACAGCAGCACCTGTTACCATGACATTTGGTCTGCCGGGACGTATTGCTGGAAGCAACGCTTCTATCATGTGTGTTGACTCTACAACCGGTAAAGCAGTTGTAATGGAAGATACAGATACAGATCCTAGAACAATTACTGTAGACGCAACAGTATTCGGCGTATACGCTATCGTTTACTAAGATAAAAGCAGTGTTGTAAGAGAGATAAGATAAGGTTGCCCCCGCATTTATTTGCGGGGGCGATTTTTTTACCTTATAGGGTTCGGGTGTCAAAA
>DNJW01000238.1:0-356 GCA_003488965.1 Lachnospiraceae bacterium
GGCGTTCTTCCCATGGATGATTTGCGTTGCGGGGAGGCGGCATGGGGGTAAGATGGAGATGACGATACTTTTAATAGAAGATGATGCGGAAATCAGCGCTATGCTGGCGGCTTATCTGGAAACGGAGAATTTTCGGGTGGTGAAGGCATATGACGGAAAAGAAGCGCTTGAAAAATGGAAGAGCCAGAAGTTCAACCTTGTTCTTTTGGATTTGATGATTCCGGTCATCAGTGGAATGGATGTGCTGCAGTATATCAGGAAAGAAAGTGTGGTTCCGGTGATTATTATTTCTGCCAGGGATTCGGAAGCGGATAAAACATTGGGGCTTGGACTGGGAGCGGATGATTATATTACCA
>DNJW01000238.1:628-6048 GCA_003488965.1 Lachnospiraceae bacterium
TGGGAGCGGATGATTATATTACCAAACCCTTTTCCGTAGTAGAGGTACTGGCAAGAGTGAAGGCAAATATCCGCAGGACCACACAGTATGATACGGTTTTGCAGAAAGAGGAAAATATTTTAAAGGCCGGAGATGTGACCATGGATTTGACGGATTATACTGTTACAAAGGCAGGGAGGAAAATCGAACTGACGGCAAAAGAGTTTGAGATATTGAAGCTTCTGATGAAAAATCCCAAAAAGGTTTATACCAAGGAGCAGATATATTCCTTAATATGGAACGATGCCTATATGGGGGATGAAAATGCGGTCAATGTCCATATCAGCAGGCTGAGAAATAAACTGGAGGAGGATTCCAGAAATCCCAGATATGTGGTTACTGTCTGGGGCATCGGATACAAGCTGGGGGATATGCCATGAATGACAGGACAGTGTTCGGATTGATATCTTTTGGCGCGGCGGTTCTTATTAGTGTTATTTTCTGGCAGGCGGTACGTTATATCAGTATGCGTAAGAAGCTTGCCGGAATGACAAAGGAACTGAAAGAAATTTTAGATAAGGATACAAGCGCCTATCTTATGGTTTTTACGGATAATAAAGATTTGTCAAAGCTGGCGGCCCAGATAAACCGGCTGCAGGAAAAGCATCAGAAAGCAAAAGCGGATTTTTTCCGTTCCGAAATGGCATCCAAAAGGATGCTGTCTAATATTTCCCATGATATAAAAACCCCTATGACCGTAGTGCTGGGCTATCTGGAGATTATGCGGCTTCAGGGAAAATACAGCGATGAAATGATGAAAAAAACAGAGCAGAAGGCTCAGCAGGTGATAGAGCTGATGAACCAGTTTTTTTCTCTGGCCAAGCTTGAGGCAGGCGATGGGGATATAGAACTGTCGCGGATTGATGCGTGTGGAATATGCCGGGAAACAGTGCTTGGATTTTATGAAATATTGACGGAAAAGAATTTCCGGGTAGAAATCAATCTTCCGGAAAAGGCGGTTTATGTGCAGGGAAATAAAGAAGCCTTGCAGCGCATTTTGTTTAATTTGCTTTCCAATGCGATACGGTATGGCTATGAGGGAAAATATCTGGGGATTGCTTTGACGCAAGAGGATAAAACGGTATCGGTTGTTGTGACGGATAAAGGCAGGGGAATTGAAAAAGAATTTGCGCAGAATGTATTCGAGCGGCTGTTTACCATGGAAGATTCCCGCAGCCGTGAGGTGCAGGGCAATGGGCTGGGACTGACGATTGCCAGGAATCTGGCACTGCAGATGGGCGGCGATATTGTTCTGGAAAGCATACCCTATGAAAGGACCGCATTTACTGTAAAACTGAAAAAAATGCCCTTTGAAATACCCGGCGAAAGAAATTCGTAAGATTTGTTCAAGAGTTTTGAAAAAGGGGACAGATATAATGGGATTCATAAAGAAATCCTGAAGGGAGGGCAAGTAATATGCCATATGTAATACAGACGGACCATCTTACGAAGAGTGCCGGGGGAAGAAAAATCGTAAAGGATGTGAATCTGCATGTGAAAAAAGGGGAGATTTACGGTTTTCTTGGACCTAATGGGGCAGGAAAGACGACCGTCATGAAAATGCTTACGAATCTTTGGAAGCCTACGGAGGGGAGTATCGCCCTTTTCGGTGAAAGTCTTACCCCAAAATCCTATGAGATGCTGAAACGGATGGGAAGCATTATAGAGTTTCCTTGTTTTTATGAATCTATGACCGGGAGGGAAAATCTGCGGCTGCATTGCGAATACATGGGGTACCATAATCCCGGCAGTGTGGAGAATGCTTTGGAAATGCTGGATTTGTCAGAGCATGCGGACAAGGCGGTTAAAAAATATTCTTTGGGTATGAAGGAGCGGCTGGGTATAGCCAGAGCGGTTTTATGTAAGCCGGAGCTGCTGATTCTGGATGAACCCACCAATGGGCTGGACCCGGCAGGGATGAAACAGGTGCGCAGTCTGCTGAAAAATTTGTGCAGAGAGTATGGAATCACCGTTATGATTTCCAGCCATATTCTTTCGGAAATAGAGAGCATTGCGGATACGGTAGGTATTATCTGTCAGGGCAGGATGCTGGAGGAAATCGGCATGGAAGCGGTGGAGGAGATGAATCTGGCCTATATTGAGCTCACTGTGCTGGATGTGAAGAAGGCGGCCTTTGTTTTAAGCGAAAAATGTAAAATACGTAATTTTAAAGTGATGGAAAACGGCAATATCCGTGTCTACGACAGGACGGCAGCGGTACAGGAACTGGCGAAGGCTTTGGCTGCCGATAATGTAGAAATAACGGCGGTTGGAAGAAAAACAGAGACTTTAGAGGATTATTTCCTGAAAATAACGGCGGAGGCGGAACGGTCATGTGGAAATTGGTAAAACTGGAATGGAAGAAAAATAATATTAGGAAATATGCGGTAAAGGCGGCAATATCAGTATTGATTTTATTTGTAATGATTTTGGCAGTATCAGGGGAACTGGAAGGGAAAGAAACGGTGGAGTTATATGGAAAAGGTATGATAAATGCGGCAGTGGAAATGTTTGCCGACATGACTTTCATGCTTATGACCGGTGTGATGCTTTCTGTTTATATTGTCACCGGTTACCGGGACGGGACGATGGCGCTGATGTTTTCTTATCCCATAAAACGGAAAAAGATTTTGATGTCTAAAATGCTGGCAGTATGGATTTTCGGTGTTATTGCGCTGGTGTTATGTAAGCTTTTTTTGTACACCGGGCTTTTTCTGGCAAGTCCGTGGATTTCTGTTTCGTCACCGGGTATTTTGTCAGGTGATATTTTCGCAAAGCCGTTTTTCTATCTGGATATTCTGATGGATTCCGCAGTCATGGTAAGTATCAGCTATACAGTGCTGCTTGTGGGGATAAAGACGAAGTCCTCGAAGGCAACGATAATAGCGGAAGTGTTTGTTATTATGCTTACACAAGGCAATATTGGGTCGTATACACTCTTTCACAATATTCCTTTTTATGTTCTGTTGGCTGCATTGGCATCAGTAGCCGTATTCTTGTGTCTATATAGGGTGGAGATAAAGGACGCCTGAAATGCGGCGTCCTCCCCATTGTGGTATTTACTTTGAAAGATTTGCGCCGCCGCGAGGCGGCATGGGGGCTGGGGTTTTATCAGCCTGCCAAGGAGGATTGTTTTTTGCCGATAACGAAAAACAGTCCCGATTTTTTCAGGGCAGGGCGCAGAGCCATATAGATGGCGGATGATACGATTGCGGAAGTTACGGCGTTGATGGATGTGGAAGCAATATTCCATGCAAGGGTAACCTGGGCAGCCGGCTTGCCCAAAATAACCAGTTTATAGAAATAACCCAGCAGCGGGTCAAAGATGACGTTGAACAGCAGTCCGCCCACAGCGGCGGCAATGGTCCATTTCCATACCTTTCCGGTATCCGTTTCGGTGCTGACATGCCCCAGCTTATGTGCAATAAGGCCGGTAATCAGGCCGATGCACAATTTTAACAGGAAGGTTTTAGGTGCATAAACAATATAGACGGGGTCTAAAAGATCCCCGATTGTCATGCCGATAGCGCCGCCTAATCCGCCATATACGCCGCCGAGAAGCAAAGCCCCCAGCACACAGACGGCATTTCCCAAGTGAATGGAAGTGGCGTCCCCGCCGGGAAGCGTAATTTTAATTTGCAGGAAGGTAAATACTACATAGGAAAGAGCGGCCATTACGCCTGTAAAAATAACTTTTCTTATATTTTCGTTTTGCATAGGAATTCCTCCTTAAAGTAAATAATGATTCCGGTATAAATTTATGCGGTTATTTTTCTGATAATTATACATGAATATGGCATAGAGAAAAGAACCATTTTAGTTTTTTTGAAGCAGGCCAGAATAACCGGAAAAGTTTGCATAAAGAATGTCCAAGAGGCACAGAATAGCCTAAAAAGAACCTCTCTAGTGTGCCCAAATTGGGTGTCAGTTTATACAGACTAAAATAGTCAATGGAGGAGTCGGTTGATATGAGCTGTTTTTTCTTTTATGTGCCTCTCTTTTTTCTGCTTTCTTTTGCAGGCTGGGTTTGGGAAGTGGCGATATATTTTGTACAAGACGGGGAGTTTGTGAACCGGGGCGTATTGTTTGGTCCGTGGCTTCCGATTTATGGCTTTGGGGGAATTTTTCTGGCTTTTGCCTTAAGGCGGTGGGAATATAAGCCGGTGAGGACATTTTTTGTGTCTATGGCAGCTTGTTCCCTTTTGGAGTATTTGGCCAGCTATATTTTGGAAAGGGTATGGGGAGTCCGCTGGTGGGACTATAGCAGTCAATTTTTGAATATCGGCGGCCGGATTTGTTTATGGGGATGCCTTTTGTTCGGAGTTGGGGGATGGCTTTTGATTTGCTATGCAGTTCCTTGGTTGAGGATGCTTTACCGGAAAATATGGAAGGCAGATAAGGGAAGGAAGACCTTACAGCTTATCTGCCTGCTGCTGATTCTGATTTTCGCTGCGGATGCTGCCTGGGCAGCGGATTTTCCAAACCGGGGAGAAAATATTACGATGAAGCCATAACATTTACAAGAGCGTGGGAATCCGTTCCGCCAAAGCCTTGGCAAGTAAATCATGGCTTTCACCGGTCAGATGCATATAATCGTTGGGATGCATCCGGATGCCGGGTATTTTGCCTGCGTCCAGAAAATGGCAATGGGTCAGCCGGGCAGTCCTTTCATAGTAAAATGCCAGTTCCCGGGATTTTTCTGCGCATCCCTTCCCCATTTCGTTGACTACAAAGGTCGATGCATAGCTGTCCTCAATGGGAGCAGGGGCAACCAGAAGAATATTGGGTTTTCCGTTCCTCCATGCATCAGTAACGGACTGGGCTTTTTTCGTCAGCCGTTCCAGACCCTTTGCAATGTTTTCTGCATTGCAGCCGAATCTTTCTTTCGTATCATTGGTTCCCAGCATAATAATCAGCAAGTCAACCGGTTCATGGCTCATCAGGCATCCAAAGATTGCGGACAAGCCGTTCAGCCCTTCAAACAGAGGGTCTTCAAAGACTGTAGTACGGCCGCTCAGCCCTTCCTCCCGTACAAGATAACCAGGACCGAGATACTTCTCAAGAAGGCAAGGGTATCTTTGCGTATCGTCAAATCGGCCGCCGGTTTCAGAGCAATAACCGTGGGTGTTGGAGTCTCCAAAGCAAATAATTGTTTTTTTCATAAGTCATCCTTTTCTGCGATTCTGCGGTAATTGATTTATATTCTTTGCTGTTTCTTATCATAGCATTGGAAAATGAAGAATGCAATAGTTACCGTTTATGGAAGAAACAGTTCCAGTAATGTACTAAAAAAAATGCTTGTGCAATAGCCTAAGTGGAGTAAAATATTAGGTAAGTGCGAGACTCAGTGATTCTATACTTGTCATTGTGCAACTTGTATA
>DNJW01000385.1 GCA_003488965.1 Lachnospiraceae bacterium
TACTCTTTCCTATAAAGAAGGCGCGAAACCGGTGCATTGGGAATGCGACGGCGGCACCGAATTTGATATGGAAGAGGGCAGCAGGACAGAGGTCGGTACGGAGATTACCCTTTTTATCAATGAAGACTGTCTGGAATTCTGCAATGAATACAAGGCAAGGGAGGTTATTAAGAAATACTGTTCCTTTATGCCCACGGAAATTTACCTTTCCAAAGCGAATACAACAGAAACCCAGATTATCAAGGAAGAGGAAAAACTGGATACGGATGTTGTGGTAGAGGAAATCAAAAAGGAGAAAGAAGAGGATGAGCAGAAGCTGAAAATCGTAAAAAGACCGGAGCTTTTGAATGAGACGGTTCCCCTTTGGACGAAACATCCTAATGAATGCACGAAGGAAGAATATCTGGAGTTTTACCGCAAGGTATTTCAGGACTACAAGGAGCCGCTGTTCTGGATTCATCTGAATATGGACTATCCTTTTAATTTAAAAGGTATTTTATATTTCCCGAAAATCAATATGGAATATGAATCCATTGAGGGTACAATAAAACTGTACAACAATCAGGTGTTTATTGCGGATAACATTAAAGAGGTAATTCCGGAATTCCTGCTTTTGTTAAAGGGTGTGATTGACTGTCCGGATCTGCCGTTAAATGTATCCAGAAGCGCTTTGCAGAACGATGGATTTGTGAAAAAGATTTCCGATTATATCTCCAAAAAAGTGGCGGATAAGCTGTCCGGCATGTGCAAGACGGAGAAAGAGGAATATGATAAATACTGGGATGACATCAGCCCCTTTATCAAGTTTGGCTGTCTGAAGGATGATAAATTCTGCGAAAAGATGACAGATTACATTCTCTTTAAAAATCTGGAGGGTAAATATCTGACTCTGCCCGAATGTCTGGAAGTCAATAAGACGGACGAGGAAACGGATGAGAATGAAGGGAAAGAAAAGACGGAAACAGCGGATGAAAACGGCAATCCGGCAGAAGCGGAATCATCAAACGAGAACGGCGGCGAGACGGAGAATGCGGATGGAGAAAGCAGCAAAACGGAAGCTGTGGACGAAGAAGGCAACGCGGTAGAAGCGGAAGTGCTGGATGCGGACGGCAGTCCGGTATCCGAGGAAGAAGAGGATGAGGAAGAAGAAAAGAAGGAAAAAATTATTTATTATGTAACGGATGAACAGCAGCAAAGCCAGTACATCAATATGTTTAAGGCGGCGAAGATGGATGCGGTCATCCTGACCCATAATATTGATCAGCCCTTTATCTCCCAACTGGAGGCAAAGAACGAGGGAATCAAGTTCCAGCGTATTGATGCAGACCTGACAGATACCTTTAAATCAAAGACATCCAAGAAGGCAGCAAAGGAAATGGAAGAGCAGGCGGAGGAAATCGCCAAAATAATGAAAAAGGTTCTGAAGAAGGACAATCTGACAGTGAAGGTGGAAAGACTGAAAAATAAGAAGATTTCTTCTGTGATTACTGTTTCGGAGGAGAGCCGGCGCATGCAGGATATGATGAAAATGTATGCGGTGAACGGAATGGATATGGGATTCGGACAGGAAGGAGAAACCCTGGTTCTTAATGCAAACCATCCGCTGGTACAGTATGTGCTGGAAAACAAGGAAGGCAGCAATGTGAAGATGATTTGCGAACAGCTGTATGATTTGGCGCTTCTGCAGAATGCACCGCTGAAACCGGAAGCCATGACAAAATTTATTGCAAGAAGCAATGAAATCATGCTGATGCTGACAAAATAGAAAGAGAAGAGTTCTTAAGAATATAATTCTCAAGAGTATAATTCTCACGAATAAGAAAACCTCTGCATATAATGTGATAAACAAATATGCGGAGGTTTTTTATGTCCGTAAATATTATACATGCTGCACAGAATGCCGGTCCTGATACAGGAAGGCTGAAAATCAGCGTGACTTCTTCGCTGGGATTGATTCCGGTTACGGATGCCACAGTGAAAATATCCTATAAGGGGACGCCTGATTCCACAATAGAAACATTAGGAACCGATATATCAGGGCAGACGGAGGAAATTGCCCTGCCTGCCCCTCCCTTGGAATACAGTCTGGAGCCGGGGTCTTCCCAGCCATATTCGGAATACAATATTGAAGTGAGCGCGCCGGGATATGAACCGGTGACAGTGTCCGGAACGGAAATATTGCCGGATTCCCTTGCACTGCAGCCGGTGGAAATGAATCCGGTGGAAGTGGAGCAGGTCCCGGAAGAGACAATTGTTATTCCGGACCATACTTTATATGGAGAGTATCCGCCGAAAATTCCGGAGGATGAAATCAAACCGATGGATGAAACCGGGGAAATCGTACTTAGCAGGGTGGTGATACCCGAATATGTGGTTGTTCATGACGGTGTGCCTTCCGATACGACTGCAGGAAACTACTACGTAAAATACAAGGATTATATTAAAAATGTGGCATCTTCGGAAATATATGCCACATGGCCGGAAAACTCTATTTATGCCAATGTGCTGGCAATTATGTCAGTTACCCTGAACAGGGTATATACGGAGTGGTAGCGGAATCATTGCTTGACATCATATCTTGGAACAGTGCTGCGCCGCAAGTTCCGTCTGCCCGCTTCTGTGTCCGGCCTCCGTCTGCCTGTCTGTTCTTTTTTTGCGTTATTTTGGATGGCAGATGTTTCTTAACAAAAGACTTGGAAAATTCTAGGGCAAATCGCCCATGGACGGGCGATTTAGGAAATATAGGACAAGGATGTCCCTTATTTCCGGCACGGGCGACGCCGATATCTGCCCTCTTTTGTTTAGAAACATCCCATCCAAAATTTTGCAAAAAAAGAACAGATAGGCAGACGGAGGCCGGACACAGAAGCGGGCAGACGGAACTTGCAGCGCAGCACGTTGCTGTTGCTATATCTTAAGAAATTCGTAATCTATTGCTTTTCCACAATAAATATTGTATGATAACCGTATATGGCAGCTTTTACAAGAACGAAAACGAAATTTGTAATGTTATTAACTATAAAAGGTCTATTTATGAAATTTATGGAGGCGTTGTTATGAAACGATATCAAATTTCCCGGCTATACATAACAGTCTGCATTGTGCTTACAGTGATTATGATACCCATGAACCGGCTTAAGGTGCAGGCGGCTGAGATTCTGGCAACTGTATCGGGAACGGTCCAGTCCGGTACGACTTCGGAAATATTAAAGCTTTCTACGAAAGAAGGATACATGGAGATTAAGCTGGATGCCGGGACGGATACCAGCACCTGCAAAGTGCTGCTGCCGGATAATAAAATCAGCGTTTCTGTATCCCACGGTTCTGACGGCTATCTTCATGCAGTCAAAATTATGAGCGACGGGCAGGGACCGGGGGTTACTCTGGATTCTTCTGCCAGCGCAACAGTAACCGGGACAATCGGAGAGAAGACGAAAGGAGATATTCTTTATTTTAATACGCCTCAGGGGGAGATGGAGATTAAACTGGATACGACTACGAATACGAGCGGATGCTCGGTTCTTATTGTAGGCAAAAGCTATAGCATTACATGCATGCGCGGTTCGGATGCCTATATGCATGCGGTAAGTATTTCCGATATGATAGCCGGGACAGGAATACCGGCGGCAGGAACAGGAGTACCGGCAGCCGGAACGGTAACGGTGCCCGGAACGGGAACGGCAGGAAATATAGCGGCTGCGGCATCATCGGTTACACCTGCGCCTTCTGCCCAGACTAATGCAGCGACCGCTACAGTGACAGGAACCGTGACGGAAAGAACAAAGGAAAATTTATTGTATTTATCCACCGACGGAGGTGAAATGCAGCTTGTGATTGACAATGGTACGGATTCCCGGAGCGGCGTGGTTCTTACTCCCGGCAATAAGCTGACGGTTTCCTGCTACCGGGGTTCGGATGCTTATATGCATGCCGCCAGTATCGTCGGAACAAAAGAAAATGCAGGGGCAGTAGAAATCGACAAGTCTTCCCCGGCAACGGTAACCGGGACGGTGGGGAAAAAATCCACAGAAAGCCTGCTGTATCTGGATACGCCTCAGGGTGAGATGCAGCTGAAGCTGGATGCCGTAAACAGTATCAGTAACTGTAAAGTTTTTGTCAGCGGGAAAAAGCTTACCTTGACTTGTGCCCGGGGTTCGGATGCCTATATGCATGCGCTGGATATTGTAGGAAATTGAAAAACATGGGAAGAATCTGAAGTTCAAAAAATACTTGAGATAAGTACATAATTTTAGTACAATATAAGTGTTATAATCTGTATGGGAAAGGGAGAGGGTATACGAGGTGTTAAAAAATTTTAAAGTACGTACGAAAATGATATTATTAAGTGTTATGGTTATTGTTGCTATGGTTGTCATGTGTATGATGTTCAGTAATGGAATGAATGAAATCAGCCGGATTTCGGCAGCAGAGATGGAATCTGTCATAAACAGCCGGTATGATTCGGAAATCAGGAAACAGGTTGATACTGCGATTTCCATGTTGAATCACATTTATTCCGACTATCAGGAAGGCGGCATTACTCTTGAGGAAGCAAAAGAGAAAGGCGCACATATTTTAAGGGATTTGCGTTATGGGGATGACGGCTATTTCTGGGCTGACAATTACCAAGGGGAAAACGTTGTTCTTTTAGGGAATGATACGGAAGGGACAAACCGCTACGAGGCTCAGGATGTGCAGGGAAATTATTATGTAAAAGATTTTATCGCCCATGGCAAGGAAGCAGAGGGCGGATATACAGATTATTTCTTTGTAAAAGAAGGGGAAACCCAGGAACTTCCAAAGAGAGCATACACCAAGGCATTTGAACCTTTCGAATGGGTGATTGGAACGGGTAATTACATAGATGATATTGCAACGCAGGTTCAGGAATATACAGACAGCCAGAATGCGGTTGTTATGGAAAAAATAAAAGAGGCAATTATCTTTGGCGTGGTTTTAATAGTCATAGTGACTCTTTTGGTTCTTTTAATAGCACGTGATATTATTTCGTCCTTGAAAAGGGCGGTTGATTATAATAAACTGCTTGGAGAGGGGGATTTTTCGAAGGAGCTGCCGGACGTATTCCTTCGCCGGAAGGATGATTTTGGAACCCTTGCGCAGACAATGTTTCAGATGAAAAATAATATCAGCCTGCTGGTTGGCCGGATTCATCAGGAATCCGATGCCATTAAGGATGCTGCCGATAATATAAATAATGAAGTGTCTTCCGTAAATGAGGAAATGGAGACGGTTTCTGCAACGACGGAAGAACTGGCGGCAAGTATGGAAGAAGTGGCTGCCGCATCACAGGAAATTACGGCAATGTCACAGGAAATTAATTCTTCTGCAAAAAATATTATGTCCAAGGTCGGGGAAGCTTCCGTAAGAGCTGCAGAAATCGCCAAGCGGGCTGAGGATGCTATGGAATATACAATAAACGACCATAAGGCGGCTGGCAATATATCAGACCGGATTCGCAGCGATTTGGGGAAAGCATTGGAAAATGTAAAGGTTGTGGAGGAAATTAATGCACTTTCAGATTCTATTATGAGTATTACTTCCCAGACGAATATGTTGTCCTTAAATGCATCTATTGAGGCTGCGAGGGCGGGGGAATCAGGAAAGGGATTTGCAGTTGTTGCCGACCAGATTCGTGTGCTTGCAGAACAGTCCAAAGAGGCCGTTGTAAATATTCAGTCTATTACCGGACAGGTAAAACAGGCCGTATCGGAATTGTCCCAGAATGCCAAGGAATTGCTGGAGTTTGTAAGTACGGATGTATCTAAGAGTTATAATAGCTTTGAAAATACGACACAGGCATATAAAGACGATTCCCAATATATAGATGCGCTCATTACAGAATTTAGCGACGAATCCGAACATCTTACTCAAGCGATCGCCGGAATTATACAATCGATCGAAGAGGTAAGCAGGTCAACAGATGAAGGGGCCAAAGGAACCACGGATATTGCGCAGAGAATTACTGATGTTGTGCAGCAGACTGAACGGATGACCCATGCTGCTGCCCATACGAATGAAAGAGTAAGGGAATTGGGTGAAGAAGTAAGTAAATTTGTAATCTGAGTACGGATATTTTTACAAAAGGGGCTGTCGGGAAGTAGTGTTCCGACAGCTCCTTTTTTGGCAGGAAACAGGTATCTGCCCTTGGGAAAGAATGTTTGGGTATGCCTTATACCAACAGGCAACTTGTAAATAGCGGATGAAGGAAGAACGAAGGGCAGCGTTAAAGGATATTTGCCAAATTGCCAGAGTGGAGGGAATTGATTCTTATAAAATCCTTGCGGCCTTAGATAATGAAATTTTTGAAGATATGCTTTGGTACGGCGGGAATTGGTAGTATATAA
>DNJW01000286.1 GCA_003488965.1 Lachnospiraceae bacterium
GGAATATACAAGCTGCACAATTCGTAATTGGAAAATCAGAGTTTTGCAATCGCCTGGTATAGAATAAGGTAAGAAAACGCCGCCACGATTGGCGACGTTTCGTTTCACATGGCAGTTGGCGAAACATACTGCCCTTTTAATTATTATTTGGCCGGACGCATCGCTTCCCTATGAATAATCAAGGGTTCGCTTGTGCCTTCTACCGCTCCTTTGGTTACCACGCATTTTATAATGGTCTCATCGGAAGGTATTCTGTACATGACATCCATCATTACGTTTTCCATAATCGAACGAAGTCCTCTTGCACCGGTTTTGCGTTCAAATGCCTTATCCGCAATTGCCTCTACCGCATCCTCTTCAAAATCAAGCCTTACACCGTCGAACTCGAAAAGTTTTTTATACTGCTTAATCAAAGCGCTCTTCGGCTCCTTTAATATTTTTACAAGAGCCTTCTTGTCCAGTCCCTGCAAAGTCACGTTAATCGGTACACGTCCCACAAATTCCGGAATCAGGCCGAATTTTACCAAATCCTGCGGTGTTACCTCTTTTAACAGTTCACCGATTTCTTTCGTCTGCTTGGAAGTTACTTCCGAATTAAAGCCGATAGAACTTCTGTCAAGACGGGATTCCACGATTTTCTCCAAACCGTCAAAAGCGCCGCCGCAGATAAAAAGAATATTGGTCGTATCAATCTGAATCAATTCCTGGTGAGGATGTTTGCGTCCGCCTTGGGGAGGTACGCTTGCCACAGTACCTTCCACAATTTTCAGAAGGGCTTGCTGTACGCCTTCCCCGGAAACATCACGGGTGATGGATACATTCTCGCTTTTCTTTGTAATCTTGTCGATTTCATCAATATAAATGATGCCGTACTGGGCACGTTCTACATCATAATCCGCTGCCTGTATTAATTTCAATAAAATATTTTCTACATCTTCGCCTACATAGCCCGCTTCTGTCAATGTAGTGGCATCTGCAATAGCAAAAGGTACATTGATAATTTTTGCCAAAGTCTGAGCCAGAAAAGTTTTGCCGGAACCTGTAGGCCCCACCATAATAATATTGCTCTTCTGCAGCTCTATATCATCATCGTCCTTCGGCGCCATCACTCTTTTATAATGGTTATATACAGAAACGGCAAGCACCTTTTTTGCATCGTCCTGTCCGATTACATAATCATCAAGAAACTCTTTAATTTCTGCCGGTTTTAACAGATTAATGTCCAAATCATCTTCCACCGGCTCATCTTCATATTCCTCTTCGATGATATCCGCACATATTTCTACGCATTCATCACAGATATAAACTCCTGCCGGACCCGCAATTAATTTCTTTACCTGCTCCTGCCTTTTATTGCAAAAGGAGCATCTGATATCATCAGAATTCTTCCCCGCCATGTTTTCTCCTTGTTTCTACTGCATTTTCTTTATTTATCAAAGCTGGAATGGTTTTCAATAATCTTATCAATCAAACCATAACTCAGCGCCTCTTCGGCAGTCTTCCAGTTATCCCTTTCCGTATCTGCCATCACCACTTCGAAATCCTGCCCCGTATTCTGTGCCATAATCCTTGCCATCTTTTCCTTCGTTGCCAGAATATGCCTTGCAGTAATCTCAATTTCCGTAGCCTGCCCCTGTGCCCCGCCGGCCGGCTGATGAATCATAATTTCCGCATTGGGAAGCGCAAAACGCTTGCCTTTCGCTCCTCCTGCGAGCAGGAAAGCTCCCATGCTTGCTGCCATACCGATACAAACGGTAGAAACATCACACTTCACAAAATTCATTGTATCATAAATTGCCATTCCTGCCGTAATTACACCCCCAGGACTGTTAATATACAAATGAATATCTTTTTCCGGGTCTTCTGATTCCAAAAACAGAAGCTGCGCCACTATAATGCTGGCCGAAGTATCATTTACTTCCTCTCCCAAAAAAATTATCCTGTCTTTTAAAAGCCTTGAATAAATATCATAGGATCTTTCGCCCCTGCTTGTCTGTTCAATGACATAAGGCACCAAACTCATACCGATTCCTCCTTATACCGCTGCCCGGTCTTTCTGTGCCGGAACTAATTTCATCATAGTCCATTAAAATCGTTTTTGCAACAAAACAGTCTCTAAATTAAGAGAATTTTTATTGTTTTATAAGACTTTATTTCTCTTTTGCGTTCTCTACCACAAATTCTACTGCTTTTCTAACAGCAAGATCTCCCATCAGCTGTTTCTTTTCCGTTTCCTTTTCCTCAAGCATTTCTCTTACTTTTTCGGGCTCCATCTGATAGATTTCTGCCATCCTCTCGGTTTCCTTTTCGTAGTCCTCTTCCGAAGCTTCGATTCCTTCCTTCGCTGCTACTGCTTCCAGTACCAGTCTGGATTTAATCCTCTTATCTGCCTGCGGCTTTACCTGCTCCAGCATCGTCTCGTAATTGCTTCCTGTAATCTTGAGATACTGCTCCATATTGATGCCCTGCATCTGGATTCTCTCTGCAAATTCATCTACCAGCTGTCTCTGCTCCGTTTCAAGCATAGCTTCCGGAATTTCCATATCCGAATCATTGATAATGGCTTCTATAACAGCATCTTCCTTTTCCCGTTTCGCATTTCTTTCTTTTCTCTCTGCCAGTTTCTTCTTTACATCCTCTTTATACTCTGCCAAAGTATCGAACTCGGAAACCTCCTCCGCAAATTCATCGTCCAGTTCCGGAAGCTCCTTTTCTTTAATTTCTTTTACCGTACATTTAAAAACTGCCGCTTTTCCTTTCAGCTCTTCTGCCTGATAATCCTCAGGGAATGTAACGTTTACTTCTACCTCCTTGCCGATTTCCGCACCGATAAGCTGCTCTTCAAAACCGGGAATAAATGCACCGGAACCAATCGTCAAAGGATAATCTTCCCCTTTGCCGCCGTCAAACGCCACACCGTCTACAAAGCCTTCAAAGTCAATGACTGTCATATCGCCATCCTTCACCGGTCTGTCTTCCACTGCAATATTTCTTGCATTGTTCTCCCGTTCTTTTTCGATAGCAGCATCCACTTCCTCATCTGTTACTTCTGTATCTATCTTATCAATCTTTACCCCTTTATATTTGCCAAGCCTTACTTCCGGCTTCAATGCCACTTCCGCAGTGAATACAAAAGGCTTGCCTGCCTCTATCTGCTCCACGTTAAACTTAGGGGAGGAAACGATATCTTCTCCGCATTCATCCATTGCATTCTCATAAGCATCGGGAATCAAGGCATTTACTGCATCTTCATAAAAAATCTCTTTTCCGTACATTCTTTCTATCATCTGACGCGGCACTTTGCCTTTTCTGAAACCGGGAACACTGATGCTTTTCTTTCTTCTCTGATAAGCACCCTCTATTGCCTTTTCCAATTCTTCAGCAGATACCTCAATTGTCAGCTTTGCCATGTTTTTTTCTAATTTTTCTACCTGTACGCTCATTCCTTATCAGTTCCTCCTTATATAAATCATCCGTTCATTCATTTTGCATAAAAATAAATAATCACAGTCATTAGGCGATTATAGCATACTAAAGCGGAAAATTCCAGTGTTTCTTTAAAATTTCGTGATAGATTTCTCTTGAAATTGCTGCCTTTATGTTGTCTGGCTGACAGTCCGCCAATGACCGCCCTCACAGCCGCATCTCCAACCACCCTACTCAATCGACTTCAAAGCCTCCGCCATATTAATTTTCTCCAGCTTAAAATACATCACCCCGTTTACCAGCAGTGCAAACACAAAAGTCAGCACCAGACTCCACAAATAGCTGTCCGGCTCAATCAGCGTTTTGAAAGAAATCATATCGATATTCACGTTGTACATTACAAACCAATGCAGCCATTTCCCCAGTCCCAGTCCGGCAACAGCGCCTATTGCTGTTAGCGCCAGATTTTCCCTGAACACGTAATCCGCCGTCTCTTTTGCATAAAAGCCAAGCACTTTAATGGTGGCTATTTCCCTTATCCGCTCCGTAATATTAATATTCGTCAGATTATAAAGCACAATAAAAGCAAGGCTGCCCGCGCAGGCGATAATCAGTATGACAATATAGTCCATGCTTTCCATCATTGTCCCGATTCTTTCACGCATATCCATTGTTACGGAAACGGCAAGCACATTATCCCTGTCGGAAATAAATGCCGCAGCCTTATGGACATCCACACCCTCTTTTACGGACACATAGGCGCTTTTATATTCCGGCTTCCTGCCGAGCTGTTCCTCATAAGTTTCGTTATTAATATATATATAATTGGAAACAAAATTTTCACACAAAGCGGATACGGTCACTGTAAAGCTGTTTCTGTCATTATCTCTCAAAACCACTCTATCCCCTGCCTTAATTCCCATATTTTCCGCTATTTTAGCCGTCAGAACGGCTTCTCCCCTGCCTGGATAGGGAATTTCTGTTCCGGAAGGTGTATGAAGACTTAAAAAAACATCCATCTCTTCCGCTGCCTCCGGGACTTCCATATAAACCGGTTTCGTTTTTCCGCCAAAATCCAGTTCCACGCTTTCTTCATGCAGGCAGGCTGCATTTTCCAGCATCTCTTCGCCTTGTGCTGTCAGTTCATCTATATCCGCCTTTTCCACACTGCCGTCAAAAGAAACGCCGATATCGTAGATCTGGATTTTGTCATACTGCATATCCGCCACATCCGCAACGGAATCCTTGATTCCGAAACCGGTAACCAGCAATGCCGTACAGCCGCTGATTCCCAGAACCATCATGAAAAACCGTTTCTTATATCTTACAATATTCCTCATGGAAACCTTGTGCAGAAACTTCATCCTGCTCCAGATAAAAGGAATTTTTTCCAGCAAAATCCTTTTGCCGCCCTTTGGCGCCTTCGGGCGTATCAGATTTGCCGGTACGCTGTACAGCTCATAACGGCAGGAAAAATATGCGGCTCCCATTGAGCATAAAAGCGCTGCCGCCAGTGAGAAAAGAGCCGTCCGGCTATCGAAATAATACTCAATGCCACCCATACTGTACATAATGCTGTATCCCGTCCATATTACTTTCGGAAACAGCCATGTACCCCCTATACAGCCTGCCGCCGCACCCACCGCTGCCGCCGAGCCGGCATAAAATAAATATTTCCACATAATGGCTGCATTTCCGTATCCCAACGCTTTCAGCACGCCGATTTGTGTCCGCTGCTCTTCCACCATCCGGTTCATCGTGGTCATACAGATTAATGCCGCCACCAGAAAAAAGAATACCGGAAATACATTGGCAATAGCCGCCACAATATTGGAATCGCTTTCATAACAAGCGTAACCCACATTGGAATTTCTTGTCAGCACATATTCATCCGGCTCCTCCAAATCATCCAGTTCGGCACGGGCATCCGCAATCTTCTGCTGGGCATCCGCCACTTCTTCTTCAAACTCCGTTTTGGCGTCCGCATATTCCGTTTTGGCATCCGCCAGTTCTACTCTTCCTTCTTCCAAGCTCACCCTGCCGTCTTCCAGCTCTGTTTCGGCATCCGCCAAATCAGTTCTGGCCTTTGCCAGCTTTTCTCTGCCGTCCGCCAGTTCCACCTTTGCATTCTCCAGTTCCTGTTTTCCGTCCTCCAATTCGTTTCTCGCCTTTGTTACTTCATCTTTTGCCGCCATCAGCTCTATCTCCGATGCCAGCAGCACTTCCTCATTGTATGCTATTTTATCCCTTGCCTCTTTTATCTGCTCCTTTCCTGACTGGATTTCCCCTTTGCCTGCCTGTATCTGCTCCAGGCCTCCGCGTATCTGTGCCAGCCCATCCTGCAGTTGCGCTCTTCCTGCCCGCAGCTGCTCCAGCCCGGCCTGCAGCTCTCCTTTTCCGTTCTGGATCTGTTCTCTTCCGGCCTGCAGTTCTCCTCTGATATTCTGGAGCTGCTCTTTTCCGGCTTGTATCTGTTCCATCCCCTGCTGAATCTGCCCCATACCTTCTTCATACTGCTCCTGGGTAATGTACTGCATGGCGTAGGCCTGCTCCAATTGTTCCTTCTGGCTGTTCAGTTCCGCTCCCTGCCCCGCCAGTCCCGCCTCCTGACTGTCCAGTTCCGCTTCCTGGCCCGCCAGTTCTTCCTCCCTTACGGCCAGCTCCGCTTCCTGCCCTTCCAGTTCCGCCTCCTGTGCCGCCAGCGCCTCATCCTGGCTTACAAGCTCCGTTTCCTTTTGCACCAGTTCTGTCTCCTGCCCAAGCAGTTCCGCTTCCTGCTCCAACAGCAATTCCTCTTTTTCCCGCAGCGTTTCCTTCGCCTGCTCCAGCTCGTCCCTGGCGGCTGCAAGCTTTAATTCATTATCAAAAACCTCCCATTCATGGAAGCTAATCTCATCTTCCGCATCCAGAATTTCCTGCTCGCTGTCTGCAATTTCCAGTTCACCGTCACGGATATCCTGCTCATGAACGGCTATCTCCCGCTGGCCGTCCAAAATCTTCTGCTCGCCGTCATGGATTTCTTGTTCGCCGTCCAGCATCTCCTGTTCACCGTCCAGTATTTTCTGCCATCCATCCGCCAGTTCTTCCTCTGCTTCCGCCGTCTTTTCATCCAGCTTTGTCTGGGCATCCTCTATTTTTTCCCATCCCTCGGCAAGAAGCTCCTCATAACGGGCCATTGCCAATTCTTCCGTTTTTTTCTCCATTTTCTCCGAAAGAATATCAATATAATTGTCATATTCATCTGTATACACATCATACTTCTGCTTTGCCGTTACGTAAATTTCCGTCAGGTAATCGCAGTCAAACGCCTCCTTCGGCACATAAACAAAACCGGTAACCGTTCCGTCCCCAATCGAAGAAGTACCCCGTTCAAAATTGATATAATAGGGAGACCGGACAATTCCTACCGCCGTAAAGGTACGGTTTCCAAACATTTCCAGCGTATCCTCCCCGTTATTATCCGTTACCGTAAGCTGCAGTCCCAGCGCATCTTCCCCATACCTTGCCGCATCCAGCAGACACTCATCCTCACGTTCCGGCATCCTGCCTGCAGTAACTACAACCCGGTTGATGGTTTCCGGCACGGAATGTATTTTATATACGGATTCATTGCCGTCACCGAAAGAACACAGCGCATCCGCCGAAAGCGCCCCTTCCGCATCTTCTACTTCCTCCATCTCTTTCAGCTTTTCCACATCGCCCGTTTCAAACCCTATGGTAGACAGCAGCCTGAAATCAAAGAAATTCTGTTCCGTCAGATACGTATTCTCCGTGGCAATCATAGCCGGTGTAGTGGCCTTTAAGCCGGAAAATAAACCTACCCCCAGCATCACAATCGCCAGAATAGCAATATATCTTCCGAAGCTTCCTTTAATTTCCCTGATTGTCGACTTTCTCATCCCACTGCTCATTCATACGGCTCCTTACTCTAAACTAGTACGTTTTCGGAACTTTAATTTTCCAATTACGAATTGTGCA
>DNJW01000313.1:0-1164 GCA_003488965.1 Lachnospiraceae bacterium
GCCGCCGGGCCAACTTTTTTTATAGGAAAATATGGAGAAATACAGTATGGAAAATCTTAGTTTATTGTATCCGCCGGGATACAGTGAAAAAGAGCGTTTGTCTCATCGGATGAAAAATTATGATTTTGTAAAAGAGCTGCAGCTGGAATCTCTGGTGGTGCTGGTGAAAGACAGTTATAGGGGGATGGCAAATTTAAAGCTTCAGGATTTTTTTACGACGGATGAAGAGGTGCTGCAATATCGTCTGGATATAGTGGACGACATGGTAAGGAATAGGGAATGGTATGATGTGTTTTGCAAGGCGGTGCCGGCAATTCAGAATATATCGGATTTGCGCCGCACGATGGGGAGCGATTTTTCGGTGGAATCGGCATTGGGCTCCATCCGTTTTCTGGAAATGTATATCGAAATCATAGATTTATTTTCGGAGAGGATTCTTTTGGCCGAAGCCCGTTCGGAGGGGCTTTTGGCATTGCAGGGGAAAATAAAAGAGGTGGCAGAAGGAGAGGAATACCAGAATTTAAAGAAAGAATTGGGCAAGGAAGAGACGAATTTCGGGCTGGTAAAGAGTATAACGCTGGGGATTAATCTGGATGAAACGCTGTGTGTACAAGAGGCTGGAATTGTTTCGGTCAATATGGAAAAGTTTCATCAGGGAACGGTGATGGATAAGCTGCTAAAAAAGACAGGCAAGGACAGTATGGCTCTTATGACGCCCTTGTTTCCGATTCATAAAGGGCTGCATATAGGAGATGCGAAAGCGGTGGAAATTTCTGTCCGTTCGGCATTGAATACTATTTTTGCCCGGACAATAAGAAATTTTGGGCCTGCGGTACAGAAATATTTTTCTCTTAATACATCCTGGCTGGTACAGGTGTTGGATGATATCCGTTTTTTGACGGCAGGGGTAAAGTTTGTCTTTGACATGAAGGAAAAGGGATTTGTGATGTGCAAGCCTGAGATAGCGCCGATGGAAGATAAGAAATGTGATTTGAAGGGAGTGTATAATCCGATGCTGGCAGTGAAAGAAGTGGAGAAGACAGTGGTTTCCAATTCTTTTGCTTATGACGGCAAAGGAAGATTTTATCTGGTGACAGGGCCGAACCACGGCGGCAAATCCATTTTTGCATATTCTGTGGGGATGGTACAGGCGCTGTTTCAGCT